>CAMBMC010000055.1 GCA_945868555.1 Chitinophaga pinensis
CTTTTTGCTTCTTGGTTGAATTGGACAGTATGTTGTCGGCAAGCTGTTCTAAATCAATGGCTGAAGCATGATTGTTCTCCTTTCCACCATAAGATAAAATTAACCCAACCTCATTGTGAGTAATTGCCACTCTTTTCGCAGTTACTGCAGAACCAATTGTTTCCTCAAAAGCATCTTCATCGTTCAGTTTTAAAAGTACACCAATGACATAAGATGTTTTAAAAGGCATTTTAAATAGCACAACATCAGAAAGATAATCAATACCGTTGGGGCTAATTTTCTTACCGTCCTTCTTTTGATGTTTTAACTTCCGGTAAAGTGAATTCACCAATTTAGAGTCTTCTGAGTCGATGAGCACAGATTGAATGGTTTGGTCAATGATGGCTCGTGAATTTATTCGAATGACCAAATCGGCATCCGCCGGAATGTAATTGAGTTGGTTCTGCTTGGTCGTTAAAAGCAGTGTGTCGGTGATGAAAATGATTCCAATTAAAACGCCCAATAAAAAAAGTAATCCAAGAGTTCGCGTAACTGCTTTAAGTGCTTGCATAGAACAAAAGTAAGTGAATTGTTTTATACCTAAATTTGGACATGAAAAATTTAGCACGATTTCTTTTTAAAATTTTTGGTTGGAAGATCGAAGAAAATTCTCCCGAAGGGGTTAGAAAATGTGTCATCGTTGTTGGCCCACATACATCAAACTGGGATTTTGTGCTCGGTCGCTTAGCCTTTATTCTTTATGGAATTAAGCCAAAAATATTGATTAAAAATGACCTGTTCTTTCCGCCCTTAGGTTGGATCCTGAAAGGACTTGGAGGAATTCCTGTCGACCGGAAAAAGAACAACAACATCACTGAATTGGCTGTTGGATTATTTCAAAATAGGGAAGAATTATACATGGTTTTCACCCCTGAAGGAACCCGAAGTTACAATCCAAACTGGAAAAAAGGCTTTTATTACATTGCTTTAAAGGCCAAGGTTCCGATTTATATTTGCTACATGGATTTTGAAAACAAAAAAGGAGGTTTCCATAGCTTATTTGAACCGACTGGGGATGTGGATAAAGACATTGCCTACATCAAGAGTGTTCTTGGAAAGTATAAAGGGAAGTACCCGGAGAAAGGAATTTATTGATCTTTTTTTATCTCACCGGTTTTTTTATCAAAACCATACGGACAATGCTTACAGCCACTTTTACAACAATACCCACGTTTTAAATGGTATGCCTCGGTGAAAATAATGTACCCCTCTTCACTGATGTAGTAATCTTCTTCGGTCAAATTTGATCGCTTGGAGAATCCAACAAAATCGTCGCTCATGTACACAGAAAAATATATTTAATCGTTTTAAAATTAATGAATTATGCAATTGCCTTCACCAACAGAGAAAATTCAGTTACGTTTTTTTAACAATAGAGACATAAAATTGTTCGCAAAACGCGATGATCTGATTCATGAGCTGATTTCTGGGAATAAATGGCGCAAGTTGAAATTTAACCTAAAGCAGTGTCGCGCATTGAAACATGAATGCATCCTAACTTTTGGTGGAGCGTACTCAAATCACTTGCTCGCAACTGCAGCCGCATGCCAAAAAGAACAACTGAAATCTATCGGACTGGTGCGCGGCGAAGAATTGAGCATTGACTCCAATCACATGCTAAAACAATGCGTAGAATATGGAATGCAATTGGTTTTTATTTCTCGTGAAGATTACGCGCTTCGCCATGAAAAAGAATACCACGAGGAGCTTGTCTTGAAATATCCTGGATCGATGGTTGTCCCCGAGGGTGGCGCGAACTACTATGGAATGATCGGTTGTCAGGAGATTATGGCAGAAACTGAAAATGATTTTGATTATGTTTTTGTAGCTCAGGGAACAACTACAACTTCATGTGGAATAATTTTGTCATTGCCAGAACGCACGAAACTCATTGTAGTTCCTGTTCTGAAAGGTTTTGATTCCATGGTAGAAATGCGAAGGATGTTTAATTACAGCGGGTTTCCAAGTGAAATTATTGATGATTTGATGGCACAAGTGACTGTTATGAAAGAACATCATTTTGGAGGATATGCCAAATATAGCGATGAACTATTGGAGCGTATGGAACAGATTTTTGAGGAAACGAATATTCCTTTAGATCCAGTTTATACGGGAAAAGCATTTGTGGCCATGCTCGATTTTATTGAACAAAATGATGTGCGCAAGGCCAAAATTTTATTCGTTCATACAGGTGGGACAGTAGGAGGTAAAGCGATTGAAAAAGAGACAGGTAGGTGCTTCAGTTGATTGAGCATTGACCGCTTCGCTGATGGAGCATAGACCGCTTCGCTGATGGAGCATGGACGGCTTCGTTGATGGAGTATGGACCGTCAGCCGAGGCTGACTAAGGTTGTATGAATTCGATCAATGCTCTATGTTCCATGCTCCAAGCTCCATGTTCCAATCAACTCAAAAGATCAATAATCTCCTTCATTTCTTTTACGTCATGTACACGGAAAATTGAACAGCGATTCATTAGTGCGTAGGTATTCAACACACTTGTTCCATTCAATGCCTCTTCAGGGGTGATTCCTAGCTTTTTCCAAATCATTGATTTCCTTGAGAATCCGACAAGAATAGGACATTCTAGAAGATGTAAATCAGCCAATCCTTGCAACAATTCATAGTTTTGATCAACACTTTTACTAAATCCAAATCCTGGGTCAATCAAAATGTCGTGTACTCCCAAGTCGCGCAAATCTTGAATGGATGTTGCCAAGGTTGAGATGACATCTCGCACAATGTGGTCATAAACGTATGGGGCATGCATGCTGTCGACTGTTCCACGTGAATGCATGAGAATATATGGAGTCCGGTAATGAGCAAGAACAATTTTCAATTCAGGATCAAAACGCAAGCCGCTTATGTCATTGATTATGTTTGCCCCATGCTCAATTGCAGCTTCAGCCACACTACCGCGAAAAGTATCTACGGAAACAATAATGTTCGGGAATTCTTTTCGGATGCTGTCAACGGCATTCTTCACACGTTCAAGTTCAATTGTCGCTTCGATATGCGCGGCACCAGGTCGGGTAGAATAGCCACCAATATCTAAGATGTCAGCGCCATCTGTGATCATTTTCTCCGCCGTTTCTAAGAGAAGGTTTTGTTCAATTTTACGGCTAGGGGCATAAAATGAATCCGTTGAAACGTTGAGTATACCCATGATTCTAGGGTGCTTCAAATCGAGGAGTTGATCCCCAATCTTGAAGTGGCTGTTTTTCGGAAAATGTGTATCTTCAACCCTTAAAAGTGACATGGAGCAAAATATGATTGAAACAAAGATAGCATATCAAAAAATTATTGAGGGGTGTAGAGATGTTTTCTGCAAAAAAACACGAGATTACGGAACGGCATGGAGGATTCTCAGGCCATCGTCATTGACCGATCAAATTTTCATCAAGGCGCAGCGCATACGAACGATCCAGGAAACAGGGGAGAATAAAGTGGGTGAGTCCATTGATGGTGAATTTGTAGCAATCATCAACTATTGCATCATGGCGCTTATTCAGTTGAAGGAAACCACGCTTATCGAAATGGAATTACCTGAAATGAAGGCAGTTGAATTATACGATCGTTATGCGAACGAAGCATTCGAGTTGATGGAGAAAAAAAATCACGATTACGGTGAAGCTTGGCGCGACATGCGCGTAACCTCATTGACAGATTTGATACTCATGAAAATATTACGGGTGAAACAGATTGAGGACAACGATGGATCAACCATCATCAGTGAAGGGATTGATGCCAATTATTTTGACATGCTCAATTACGCTGTGTTTTCCTTGATTCTATTGTCAGAACAAAAATCTAAGCAATCATGAAAAAACAAGAGACGGTAGGTGGACGTTCATTTGTGTTCAACGCCTTTTTTGTCGTGTTGAACATCGTCGGATTAACTTTTGTCGTTCTTGGAGCGCAAAAGCAGTTTGAAACCTATTTCTTGTTGTTTAGTTTTATTGGGTACACGACAATGGCTGTTGCCGCAGCTGGATTATTTGTTTTCAGTGGAAGATTAATGATGTCGAATGTTGCTCGTGTTCTCGTTGGGAGTATTTTCATTGTTTCGGGGCTGGTAAAAGCAAATGACCCTATTGGATTTTCTTACAAACTGGAAGAGTATTTTGAAGATGGAGCTTTGGCTTACCGAATCAAAGAATTATTTGGGATTCCTGGATTTTCATTGGAATTTTTGATTTCATGGGCCTTGACACTCTCAGTAATCATCTGTGTTATTGAAATCGTATTGGGTGTTTTGTTGATCATCGGCGGAAAAATAAAATTCGTGACTTGGGTTTCTGTTCTCATGATGGCATTTTTCACTTTTCTCACCTGGCATACTTCAACCTGCAATCCGGAGAAAAAATTTAAGGACAGAAATACGTATGCCTTTTCCGACGGTAGCGCTCAACTGAAATTGAGTGAGTTAAAATCAAGTAAGTCCATTCACATTGTTTCAAAAACGAGTTCCTCACTGGTCGTTGATGAAATGATGACTCCTCAATGTGTTTCTGATTGCGGGTGTTTTGGCGATGCAATGAAAGGGTCTATGGGGCGTTCATTGACACCAAGTGAATCACTGTGGAAGGACATCGTGCTCATGTACATGTTGTTTTGGATTTTTCTAGCACAATGGATCACGGTGCCAAATACAAGTCGTCAAAACCTGGTCTTTGTCGCCTTTTCGGTTGGACTGATGGCATTTTTCTCATGGGTGTTTTCGTGGTATTTTATTGTGATTTTTGGATTCATCCTCTTACTTGCTGCACTATGGATGAAACGAAGCGGCGGGGTCTTGCTTGGAAATTATTTTGGCAGCATTTTTATCTGTTCAATTTTACTGTTTTCTCTCACTACGTATGTGCTTTTGTATGAGCCTCTTAAAGACTATCGTCCCTATGCTGTGGGCAAAAATTTATGGAAGCAAATGAACGATGGTGTAGAAGGTAAATACGAAAGCACCTTTGTACTTAGAAATTTAAAAACAGGTAAAAAAGAAGTGTATTCTCAAAAGGAATACATGGCGAATAAAAATTTATGGGATGCAAAGAAGTTTAAATTTGTCGAAGGATCTCAGCGAGAAATTATTGCCGCACGCTTGGCCACAATCACTGAGCAATTTGATCCGTTTCTGAATGTTTCTGACTTAAGTCCCTCGGACAAGAAGTTTGATGAAGTTCAGAAGCAACTGTCTCGAAAAGTGAAAGATGGTGAGGAGCCAGTTTCAGAAATAAGTTTACGCAGCTACATTGCGCATGTCGATCAAGTTGTTCTCTTGTCGGTGAAACGCATGTCTGATGCCAATTGGAAAGAAATCTCCTCCTACAAAGCAATTGCTAAGGCCTGCAAGAAAAGGCAAATTCCATTCATCATGATCACCAATGCTGCACCAAATGAAATCAATCAATTCCGCAAAGCTTACGGCATGTATATACCAATTTTCTTGAACGATGAAACGGAATTGAAAGCCATATCGCGCTCAAATCCATCTCTTTTGGTAGTTCGCCATGGGATCGTAACGAGTAAATTACCGCACCGCTCAACACCTGATGTGAACTGGTTCATCAAGAATTCTATCAAATAAGAATGAGAAAAAAAATAGTGGCAGGGAACTGGAAAATGAATCTTTTACCAGAAGAAGCCCTCGAATTGTATCGGAAAATTGACTCGGACTATTTTGCTGATGCGTGTGAATTGCTCGTATTTCCGCCCGCAGTGTATGTGATGGAATTGATTGGACAACATGGGAAGGTTCCTGTTGGAGTTCAGAATTTTCATCCAGAAGAATCTGGAGCTTTTACTGGAGAAATATCGGTTTCTCAAGTCAGTTCCTGCGGTGCGAAATATGCCTTAGTTGGACACAGCGAGCGTCGAATGATTTTTAACGAATCGAATGATTTCTTGAAAAAGAAAATAAACGCAGCTTTGGCACATGACATTGTTCCGCTTGTTTGCTGTGGCGAACCCATGGAAATCAGAGATGTAGAAGGTCATGTTGCTTTTGTCACAAATCAATTGGCTGAAACAATTGGTCATTTGACTGTTTCTGAATTGGAGCGGTGCATCATTGCTTATGAACCCGTTTGGGCCATTGGCACTGGACGAACGGCTTCGATTGACCAAGCGCAAGAAATGCATGCTTCCATTCGCCAATGGCTGAAAAATCATTTTGGTGAGCATGTAGGGGCAGTAACACCAATTTTATATGGAGGCAGTTGTAACGCTTCAAATGCTTCTGAATTATTTGCCTGTCCAGATGTGGACGGAGGTTTAATCGGTGGCGCTTCATTGGATGCGGCATCATTTTTGAAAATCGCACGCTCGTTTTAAATGGACTATCTCGAACTTACATTGAACTTATCTCCCCGTGATCCATGGGCAGAAATACTTATGACAGAACTTGCTGAGCTTGGCTACGAAAGTTTTGTGGAAACTGAAGAGGGGATCATCGCTTACGCAAAAGTTGTGGACGTGGATGTTGATCATCCATCCAAAGGAAGCAGTATTGATTTGCTTGAAAAGGAATTTACTGCAGATCTAGCGGTAAAAATTATCCCCCAACAAAACTGGAATGCTCTCTGGGAATCCGATTTTCATCCGGTGTTCGTTGATGATCAATTGACGATTTTAGCCCCTTTTCATGATGCATCTCAAGCCAAAGGCTTATTGGTTTGGATTGAACCTAAGATGTCATTTGGTACGGGTCACCACCAAACGACTTGGATGATGTCCAAAGCACTTTTGAATCTAAGCACACAACCGAACGAAGTGCTCGACATGGGAACGGGTACAGGCGTTTTAGCAATCATTGCCGAAAAACAAGGAGCGAGAGCTATCGTTGCCGTGGATATCGAAGATTGGTCGGTAGAAAATACACAGGAAAACGTACAACGAAATGGCTGCAGTTACATTGAGGCAATCTGTGGTGATGTCGGCGTGCTTGAAGGAAGAAAATTTGAATTGATCCTGGCAAACATCAATAAAAATGTGCTTAAAGCACATATGTCGGCTTATACTCAAATGTTAATGCCATCGGCAAAACTGATCATTAGTGGATTTTTTGAGACCGACTGTGACGAACTTATTCGTGTTGCACAAAACAATGGTTTGATTCACACAGGTTCATTGTCTCGAGAGACTTGGGCTGCACTCACTTTTGAAAAAAATATATAATGAAGATTTTCTACAGTGCACTATTGCTTAGCTGTTCGATGTTTTATTCGTATGCGCAAGATTTATTTTCAACGGACCGGGAAAAATTTATCAAGGAATTTCAAAAGGTACTTACTGAATATGGAAAGGGGGAATACCAAGATTTTGCGAAGAAAACTTTGCCCCTCTATCTTTTGGAAACACAAGATATGTCTGAAAAGACTTTCGGACGAATGGTTGAGACCTGTAATTTGATGATTACAAAGAAGCTGAGTCCGTACCCGGAGGTTTACAACTATGTGTATTCGGTCTATTCACTTTCCGTTGGTAAACAATCAGAAACGAGTTTCAATGCTTGGCACGGTTCGGTGGATAAAATGCTCGACAACAGAAATGTGAAGAAATTTGAGGATTTCATAGAGCTTTCGGCAGGTTTTTTTGCCGAACGACGTATTGCTGAAAGTTCCAATTTTAGTTGGTTTTATGTTGGAGGAACCTATACATTCGAGTTTACCGATAAACCACTTATCAAATGTACAGAAGGAAACTTGGTGTGCCGTGTACAAAATCGAGACAGCAAAACCAGAAATGATCAGCCCTATGTAGATAGCTTGGTGGTTTATGCAACAAGCGGTATTTACGACCCCATTCTAAAAAAATGGGAGGGAAATAAAGGCACAGTAAATTGGCAAAAAGTCGGACTCAGCAGCAGTGAGACTTTCGCTACCATTGGAAAATACGATGTGTCGTGTAAGATGTCCACTTTTCAAGCAGACTCCGTATTGCTCACATCTCCTTACTTTCAAAAACCGACTCTGGGAACGATTTCCGACCGTGCATTTATCATTAACCGTGAAGAAGACCGGATTTATCCTCAATTCAATTCCTATGAGAGAAGGCTAAGCATCAAGGGCATTCGAGAGAATATAGATTTTGAAGGAGGTTTTTCGCTTCAAGGAGCGAGTTTTGTTGGGATGGGGGCTCCACAAATTCCAGCCAAAATCGTTGTCATGCGTGAGGGTATTCCTTTCGTTAAAGCAAGCGCACAGCAGATTTACATTTATCCGCAGAAAATTTCGATGAACAATGCATCGATCACCTTAAAGCTCAATACAGGAGATTCCATCACACATCCTGGTCTGCGATTCGATTTTGATATTGAGAAAAAAACAATGGAACTGACACGCACAACAAGTGGTGCAGGACAATCGCCATTTAGCGATAGTTATCACAAATTGGACATCTATGTATCAAAGATTTCATGGAAATATGGCGAACAAGATTTGATGTTTACCTTTGACTATGGTACTTCCCAAGAGCAACGTTTTGCTCGCTTTGAGTCTATGAATTATTTTGATGAACGACTCTTTGACCGTTTACAAGGGTTGCAATCTACGCACCCATTGGCATCGCTTTCGGCCTATTGCTTTAAATATGACGAATATATACTCACTGAAGGCAAAGCAGCAACGGCACTTGGACTTTTCGTAGATCAGGCGAAACCAGTATTATTGGAACTTGCGACCTATGGCTTCCTGAATTATGATGTCGAAGCTAAAATTGTTACCATCAACCCCAAAACAGAAAATTTTGTGCTTTCCAAAGCAGGGAAACGCGATTTTGACAATGTACTTTTTGTGTCCGATTTCCGTCCAAAAGAATTGAAAGGATATTCTGATGACCAAATCCGACAAGATCCAAATTTACAAGTCTTGCAAAAGCAATACAAGGAGCAGAGCGAAGAGCGAAGAATGCGCAGCTATTACGGTAAACTGAATCTAGGCACTTTGAACATCGATTTGGAAGGTGTCGATCGAGTGGTACTTTCAGACATTCAAAATTCTACCGTTTTCCCAACCTTAGGTAGGGTGTTGATTCGTGAAAACCGAAATTTTGAATTCAGTGGGTGGATGAATATTGGGAAAATGGAAATAAACACCTTGGCTGCAAACTACAATTACAGGGACAACAAGGTGAATGTCTTAAAAACAGAGTCTGCCCTGTTTCGCGTAAAAAATGTGAAAGTGGAAGATGCGAATCGACCGATCCCTATGTTTAGTACCATTAAAGGTATTCAAGGGGAAATCATCATTGATGACCCGAGCAATCGTTCAGGAAAGAACCAGGTGATTACAAACTTTCCAAAAATGAAAGTCACGAAACCTACTTATGTTTATTACAATTCGAAAGCGATCTACCGCGGAGTATATGACAGTTCACGTTTTTTCTACACGATTGCTCCATTTGAACTGGATAGCCTTGATGATTTTTCCGAGAAAGCGCTACGCTTCAAAGGAGAGTTGACTTCGGCAGGAATCTTCCCAAACATTGCTGAAGATCTAAAGATCATGCCTGACTTTTCATTCGGATTTTCTACACGAACACCTGAAGGAGGATATGTTTTTTATGGGACAAAGGCCAAGTATGACAATAAAATTCTTCTATCAAATAATGGCTTACAAGGGGCAGGGGTAATCAATTTTGTTCATTCCACTTCGGAAGCAACCGCTCTGTGGAGTTTCTTGCCGGACTCCACCATTGGCTATGCTAAATTCACCAATAAACCAATAGATGCTGGGATTGAGTTTCCAGATATTGAATCACCAGAAGCATATATTTCCTACCAACCAAAACAAAATGTGCTAAAAGCATCCTCTACACCAAAGGCGGACCTGTCTTTTTTTAAGGCAGAGGCAAAACTGCGAGGCACTGCAATTGTTACCCAAAATGGAATTCGTGGCAAGGGCTTAATCTCTTTCAATAAAGCAACTACTATTTCTGATAATTATCGGTTTTACCGTTGGGATATTAAAGCCGATACTGCTGGGTTTAATTTAAAGAACACCTTCGCCGAGCCAGGAGAAAATGCAATTGCTTTTGCAGCAGAGAATGTACGTACCGATATCTCCTTCAAAAAACGTCAAGGTGATTTTATTTCAAACAAAGGAACGTCGTTCATAAATTTTCCGATTAACCAGTATCAATGCCGCATGGATAAGTTTCAATGGTTTATGGACAAAGACGAAATGAAATTGGAAAAAGGCTCAGAATCTGATGTTTCGATTGATGCTGGCCTCGATCTCGCTGAACCAAACTTTCTCTCGACACATCCGAAACAAGACTCACTCCAATTCCGCGCGCCACAAGCGAAATATGATTTGAAGCAAAAAGCACTTTTTTGTGATAAAGTTCCATACCTTGAAATTGCAGATGCACGCATCTATACTGACAGCTTGAAAGTAACGATCCGCAAAAATGCCAAGATGGAACCATTTACGAATGCACGTATCGTTGCCAATTACATTACGAAATACCATAAGTTCTTAAATGTGAATGTTGAGGTCACTGGTCGTCGTGCCTATTCTGGAAATGGAGAATATCCTTATTACGATAAAGATAGTGTCTTGACTTACATTGTAATGAAACGCATCACCTTAGATACCTCATATCAAACGATAGCAGCTGGATCAGTTGATCAAAAAGATGAATTTAAGTTAAGTAAGGAGTTTGATTATTACGGGAAAGTGGCCATTAACGCATCTAATCCGTTGATCGCATTCGATGGGGCAACGCGAATCAACCATAGTTGTGAGAATTTTGAACGAAATTGGTTGTCTTTCTCCGCTCAACTCGATCCAAAGAATATTCAGATTCCAGTATCGGAAAAAATGAAAAACTTAGATGGTCAGGTTCTTACAGCTGGAATTGTTTGGAGAAACTCTGCTATGCTTGATAGCATCGCCATCTATCC
>CAMBMC010000056.1 GCA_945868555.1 Chitinophaga pinensis
ATTGAACATCCGCACTTGTTCACCCACCAAACACATCACCAACAATCGAGACTCCACGCCTGTAATTCTAGAAACGGAATCAATCGCAGCCTTATCGCGCGACACCGAAGTACAAAAATCTTCCCATGCCTTAGAATGTGCCCATGGATAGAGCGAAGTAGATTGTTTGCTATATGAGTTGTCAATCTTCTTGAATGCCTTTTGAACTGACTTGTCTTTTTTCAAAAAAATGCGCACTGCATCGAGCATTCGATCTGCGATTTTAACATCATTCGTTTTCAAGTATACCGAAAGAATAATCTCTGCATTTTTGGGATACTTATCGGAAAGCACGCCAATTTTTTGATAAATCCGAACGCGAAGAGCTTGCTGTTGTGATGAATCTAAATCTTTGTCGCTTTTTGCAGACACCTTGTCAAAATATCTGTTATTGATGTCCACATCCCCCGCATCATGTGTCCACTTCATCTTTACTGCCAATGCTGTAAACATTAAAAATAAAGCCGCCGCGGCCAATAAATGAACGATAACTTTGTACGAAACGATGAATGCTCTTTTCACTGATTATATTTTTTTGCGAATGTAATGGAAATAGACAAAAGACCGCTATCGCTTTTGGACAAAAGACACTTCTACGCTCTTTGAGCTTCGAAGGACGATGGACCTTTTGGATATCAAGATTTTAGGAATTCAAGATTTTAAGACTAATACTTACTTCGGTAGCTCTCCGTTCTCACTCTCGCTCTGAATTCGGCGAGGTTCCGAAGGAAGTCTCGAAGTCACCACCACAGACAAAAGATTTTAAAAAGTTACTAGTTACTAATGACGAGTGACAAGTTGTGGAATTTTAGTTACGAATATTAAGGGCATTCGAAGCTAGCGCCTAACTCGTAATTAGTAACTCGTAATTAGTAACTTATAACTAACACTCCGCTTGGATCTTCTCTGCAATTCCATCCCACAATCCAATGCGTTTTTGCATGGATAGAATGGCGATTTCCGTAACTTCTTGCCATTTCTGGTCATCGTCACCACAGAGTTCTTCAATCATTTTCAGTGAGATTGGTCCATGGTCATCGCCATCTATTTGGATGTGGCGCTCGAGGTACCAAAGAAATTTCGAGTAGGACACGCTGCTATCTTTTTCTGCTTCCTTCACGATCTCGATGAACATGTCAGGGATCAAGTCCTCACGGCCAAAGGTGAATGCTGAGGCGATGTTGTGCAACTTATTCCCGTCAACAACAGAAAATGTAAAGGCCATAAATTCTTTGGTCTTGTCCTGAATCGACAAGGATGAAATGGAGTTTCTCCAGTTTGGATTGTTCAACAAATTCAAGACGGTTTCAGTATTCGCGCCCACTTGCCGCATGGCGTTGATGTAGATTTCAAAATGGCTATAAGGTTCTCCGTCTTGGTCCAAATCACTTTCTTCACCAAGTACAATTGCGTTGACAAATCGTCTGGTTACTCTATTTTTTGTTGGCTTCCAGGGAAGTTCCACGCAGGTCAATCCACGTTGAAGTCCCTTCAGCAGTGACATAAAATCCCACACGGCGAAAACATGTTCTTCCATGAACGTACGAACAGCATTTGGTGAGCGCAAGGCACTATACAAGGGGTGAACGGTCAATTGCTGACGGTATGGTGCCAGGGCTTTTTCTAGATTTTCGATGCGTTGCGACATGGAGATAAAAACTAATGGTTACCGTATTCTCTTACCAAATTCAACAATGGTAAATGCCTTTTGTTCCGAGTTATTTCAAACCAATTCCCAATTCCTTCAACTGTGCTGCATTCAATGGAGATGGCGCATCAATCATAGTGTCTCGTCCGCTGTTATTTTTCGGGAAGGCAATGTAATCACGGATCGATTCTGAGCCACCCATTGTTGCTACCAAGCGATCCAATCCGAAGGCCAGTCCTCCGTGTGGTGGCGCGCCATACTCAAATGCACTCATCAGGAATCCAAATTGATCTTGTGCTTCTTCCTTGGTGAACCCGAGCAAGTCAAACATACGGGATTGCAGGTCGCGGTTGTGAATACGAATAGAACCTCCACCTAATTCAACACCATTCATGGCGAGGTCATACGCATTAGCACGAACCTTACCTGGTTCCGTTTGAATGAGGTGCATATCTTCTGGCTTTGGTGAAGTAAAAGGGTGATGCATGGCATGGTAACGGCCACTTTCTTCGTCCCACTCGAGCAATGGAAAGTCCAAGACCCACAAGGGTTTAAATACATTGGGGTCGCGTAAACCGAGTTCATTTCCAAGATGCAAACGCAAATCATTCAATTGCTTACGTGTTTTTTCAAGATCACCACACAGCAAGAGCATTAAATCTCCTGCTTTTGCTGCTGCTTTTGCTGCCCATGCAGCGAGATCTTCTTGCGAATAAAATTTATCTACCGATGACTTGTACGTGCCGTCAGCGTTGCATTTCACATAGACCAAACCCTTGGCGCCAATTTGTGGACGCTTCACCCATTCGGTCAATTCGTCAAGTTGCTTGCGTGTAAATTCAGAACAATTTTCAGCGTTAATGGCAATGACTGCCTCAGCGCTGTCAAATACTACGAATCCTTTTCCGATAGCAAGCTCGCTTAAATCAACGAATTCCATTCCGAAGCGAATGTCCGGCTTATCAGATCCATAG
The DNA here is from genome assembly GCA_945868555.1 of Chitinophaga pinensis. Lineage (GTDB taxonomy): Bacteria > Bacteroidota > Bacteroidia > Flavobacteriales_D > Crocinitomicaceae > M0103. The sequence goes on from CAMBMC010000056.1 coordinate 2,662, forward strand.
CGCTCCATCGCCTCAGCATACTGCATACGTGGAAATGCTTCGGTAAAATCTACACCACGCACTGTTTTAAAGAGGTGTTTGATCAATCCTTCGAAGGTGTTCAAGATGTCATCCTGCTCAACGAAGGCCATTTCACAATCTATTTGTGTAAACTCTGGCTGGCGATCGGCGCGTAAGTCTTCATCGCGGAAACACTTCACAATTTGATAGTAGCGATCGAATCCAGACACCATCAACAATTGCTTAAATGTTTGTGGTGACTGTGGCAAGGCATAAAACTGTCCTTGATTCATTCGGCTTGGTACAACGAAGTCACGTGCACCTTCCGGAGTCGATTTAATCAATACTGGTGTTTCAACATCGAGGAATCCTTGTTCGTTGAGGTACACTCGTGTTTCCAAGGCGACTTTATTTCGCAGCATCAATTTTTGTTGAACTGGTGTTCTTCGAAGGTCGAGGTAACGGTATTGCATACGGATTTCTTCTCCACCATCGGTTTCATCCTCAATCGTGAAAGGAGGCAATTTCGCAGCGTTCAAAATGTGTAGTTCTGTGACACGGATTTCGATTTCACCCGTAGCCATGTTTTTGTTCTTGCTCGAGCGTTCAATGACTTCACCCACGGCTTGTACGACAAATTCACGCCCCAGTTTACGGGCTTTTTCGCCCAATTCGGTATCGCCTTCCATGTTGAATGCAAGCTGCGTAATTCCATAACGGTCGCGCAAATCAACAAAGGTCATTCCGCCAAGGTCGCGTGAGCGCTGCACCCACCCCGAAAGGGTTACTATTTGACCGATATGTGCTGTGCGTAGTTCTCCGCAGGTGTGTGATCTGTACATTTTTGAAAGTATTTAGAATCGTTGAAACGAAGGTCCAAAGATAAGAACCTTCTGTCAATTGGAGGATAAACGAATGAAATCAGTTTGCAAGACCTACAAGCTCACGAATATATTCTACCGTTAATGGCTTCGAGATGAAGTCGCGAATCATCGGATAGGTTTTGGCGCGTTCAATGTCTTTTTGATTTACGGAAGATGAAAGCATAATGATTTTGCTGTCTTTAAGAAAATCGAGTTCCGTCTCGGTCAAGCGGTCCAAGAACTCAAAGCCACTGATTTCCGGCATATTTATGTCGAGAAAAATATAGTTTGGTGGAGCTTCCTGAAGTTCAATGAGCTCATCTATCAGCGCAATAGCCTCATATCCAGATGGGGTAATTTCAATGTCGCTGTCACTTATTGCCCGTTGAATTGTTGCAGGATGAATGACCGAAATGATGTCGTCATCGTCGATAAGTAGGAAACGGATCATGCGTTTAGTGGATTATTCGGTAAAATTAAGGTAATTGTGGTTCCCTCTCCAAACTGTGATGTTAATTTAATCTCACCATTCAGTTTTTTAACAATTTCTTGACACATCGCCAATCCAAGACCAGTACCCTGACTGCTTGAAGAAGCGCGGTAGAACATTTCAAAGACCCTTTTCTGATTGAGTTCAGAGATTCCTTCGCCATTGTCGATGATGTCGATGACGTACACTTCTCCTTCACGTCTAATTTTCACATGAACAAATGAGGTGAAGTTGTTCTTTTTACGGTATTTAATCGCGTTCGAAATGAGGTTCTTGAGTAAGGTCTCAACACGAGTTTTATCTGAAAAGATGATTGGCGAGCTGTCAGAAAAAACCTTTAAGTCAATCCCTTCCTCTGCGATGTAGGACAAATCTTGAAACTGCTGTTCTATCATGTTTTGCAGGTTGAATTCATCCCGGTAGACATCAACCCGTGAGTTTCTACTATATTCCAAAATTTCAAGGATGGTATTGTCTAAGCGGCCAACACTTTTACCAATGAGCCCGTGGTATAATTTTGTTTCATTTTCATCTACCGATGTCTCAATCAATGATAATAAGCCTTTGATGGAAAGTAAGGGTGAACGGAGATCATGCGAAATGCTGTAAATGAATTGATCTAATTCCTTATTGATTTTTTCAAGTTCAGTATTTTTTTGAATCAACTCTTTTTTATAGTTTTCTTCTGCAGTAATGTCTTTTTGAAGTGCGATAAAATTGATATGTTCTCCTTTTTCATCAAATACCGGAGTGATGGCAAGTTGGTTGTAATAGTGATGACCAGATTTACTTTTATTCAAGACTGTCACCTCCACGCTTTCTTTCGCAGCAAGCGCATTTGCCATTTTGGTTTTATCCTCTAGACTCGTTAAATCAGATTGAAGAAATTCTTTGGGTTTTTTGCCAATCACTTCTTCCAACTTGAAACCAGTGGTTTGTTCAAAGGAATTATTTACCCATTCGATTCGTCCATGCTTATCCGAAATGATGACTCCACTTTTCGTTTTTGTGGCGATGAGGGATAATTTTTTCAATTCAATTTGCGCCTCTGCGATGGTATGCATTTGCTGGCGATTCTGCTGCGCAGTTATGATGTTAGATAAAATCGCCTCTACCTGTTGCACAAAAATGGAAAATAGAATTTTTGATCGGTCATTGATCGCAGGGTAAAACGGGGCCTTTTCATTAGAGTTTGCCGCAGCAAGTAAAATTGACACATCCGAACCGATATCAATCGTTGACGAAAACATGCAACTTTTGAGCACGTTTTTTTCTGTGTGTTCCGTGCTTTGATGCACAACTTTTATTCCATGTGCCGTTTTATGGTAGTGAATGATCTTCTCAATTTCCCCAACAATGGCAGCTTCATCCTTTTTTCGCACGCCTTCAAGAATACGCTCCTCTTCCTGTCTATCTTTATGAAGAAAATACACATACGCAATTTGCGTTTCACAGATATCGATGACCGATTCCGCAACAAGCTGAATAAACTCCTTTTCCGAGTTTAGTTTTAAGGCTTCGGTGTTGAATTTCAGTAAGCGCTTGTGCAGCACCAACTCATGATCGAGTTGCTCACGTGTATTGATCAATTCTTGTTCGATCGATGAAAACCGCGTGACCCTCAATTGCAAGTCGAGGTATTTTTGGTAAAGCTCTTCCGGATTTAAGGAGTGTGGCATATTCGCTTAGCGATAAATCACATACAAGGCTGTCGTGTAGTTGTGGAAGGTGTTTTTCCCACCCAAGCGCGCAAACTCACCGAAGCCATACATGCCTAGCCATGGCGGACATTCACTATTGCTATAAAACGGATATTGCATGCGATTCACAAGTTCTTCTTTAATAATGCGATTAAACAAGAAACGACCACGTGCCAAACAATCGGCATGGAAAACAGCAACTGCATTTTTTCCGTGCATTCGCTTCGTGATTTCTTCTACAATACGGTCCATTTCCGAGAAAATAAGGTCTTCATTGCGCGTTGTTAACCACAATTCTGTGCCTTCTGAAATGGTTGTCGCGTAGTGCATTCCTTCACCGTCGTGTTTAGTGACAGCACGAAGCAAATGATCATTTCCATATTCTTTTGATAATTCGGGCGATAATTTTTCTCCCAATGCACCAATCGGAATGGTATCGACACAATCCGCTTCTTTTCCTGCTAGTCCAAGTCGATTCAGGTATTCGCTCCAAGCCGGATTCCCATTGAATTCTTGAATGATGTGTCCTTCAGACTTTGTCACCACCAGCGGCTCGCCAATGGCAACAAATCCATGCGTGGCTTGTGTTTCTACTTTAAGGCTTGGGTCCGCAAATCCAATGACATAGGCACCGTGTTCGTAAACGTTTTGATCCACCGCTTGAAAACTAACATGACCTTTCATGTTGTCCGATGATGTTGCACCAAAAATGGTTACCTCTTCCCCAAACACTTCTTCCAAGGCTTCGATACATTTGTCGTTGTCAACATCAATCCCTGAAGCAAGGAAATACAACATGTTTATTCCAGGTTTGGCCGCATGTAGCTTTTTCGCCATCTCCAAAGTCTTAGCATAGGAGTTGTGTCCATAGATATTGTTGCATGATTCAAGTGCAAATTCGTTGCCTTTCACCGCCATCAAGGCCATGTCCTTCATCGACTCACTCACACCTTCACGTCCAACAACACCGCAACAAGATGCTGCAACAATTCGTGCATTCGGCGCAAGTTGAGCAGCTTCATCAACTATTTCTTGGAAATCATGACCAATAGAAGCATGGAAAATTAATAAATCACTGTCGTGAAAGTTATTTCCCATGGCCGATTCAAGACATTCTTGAACACCACGACGGGTGTTGACCATACGGGTACTGGAAGAGTAAAAGTGTAGCATGTTTTAATTTTGAGTGAAATGTACACAAAAAACCTTAAAAAATGCAGTCTTAGCCCTTGATTTTTGCCTTTACAATGGAATATTCCCATGTTTTTTCGAAGGAAGGACTTCAGCTTTTTTCTCCAGCATCTTAAATCCTGCAATCACCTTTTTACGTGTTTCTTCAGGAAGGATCACATCGTCGATAATGCCACGTTCAGCAGCACGGTAAGGATTGGCAAACATTTCTGCATATTCGGCTTCTTTTTCCAACCATTTTGCCTCAGGATCTGGAGCCGCTGAAATTTCGCGTTTGAAAATAATTTCCGCCGCGCCTTTAGCGCCCATCACTGCGATTTCAGCACTTGGCCACGCGAAATTCAAGTCTGCTCCAATGCTTTTTGAGTTCATGACATCAAATGCCCCACCATAGGCTTTTCGGGTAATCACCGTAATTCTTGGCACTGTCGCCTCTGAGAAAGCGTACAATAATTTGGCCCCGTGTGTAATGATTCCGCGCCATTCCTGATCTGTTCCAGGCAAGAACCCAGGCACATCTTCAAACACCAACAATGGAATATTAAACGCATCACAAAAACGAACAAATCGTGCTCCTTTTCGGGACGAATCGATATCCAAAACACCCGCCATAGAAGCAGGTTGATTGGCAATGACACCAATAGAACGACCTTCAATGCGCGCAAAACCGACAACGATATTTTTCGCAAAATCTTCATGCACTTCACGGAAACTGGCGTCATCAATCACACATTCAATCACCTTGCGAATGTCGTATGGCACATTGGCATTGACGGGCATGATGCCTTTAATGGTTTCAAGTTTTGACGCCGTAAATTCAAATTGAGAGGTATGCGGAGGTAATTCGTTGGCATTTTGCGGGAAGTAGGTCACCAAGTCGCGTACTTTTTTCAAGCATTCGACATCGTTTGCTGCCGTGAAGTGATTTACACCCGATTTTTCTGCGTGTGCTTTCGCACCGCCAAGATCTTCCGAACTTACTTCTTCGTGCGTAACCGTTTTTACCACGTTTGGTCCTGTGACAAACATGTAGGAAGTCTCTTCCACCATGAAAACGAAGTCGGTTAATGCTGGCGAATACACTGCTCCACCTGCACAAGGTCCCATGATTACCGATATTTGAGGAATCACTCCCGATGCGCGGGTGTTTCGGAAGAAGATATCCGCATATCCAGCGAGCGAAAGTACACCCTCTTGAATGCGTGCGCCTCCTGAATCATTTAAACCAATCACAGGAGCACCATTTTTCATCGCCAAATCCATGATGCGGCAAATTTTCTCTGCATGTGCCTCAGCAAGAGATCCTCCCAAAACGGTAAAGTCTTGCGCAAAAACATAGACCAATCGCCCATGTACGGTTCCAAATCCTGTAACAACACCGTCGCCCGGAAACTTTTGCTTTTCAAGTCCAAATGAGGTAGATCGATGTTCAACGAATTGTCCCAACTCATTGAAACTGTCTTCGTCCAAAAGAAGTTCGATGCGCTCGCGTGCGGAAAGTTTTCCTTGTTGATGTTGTTTGTCGATCCGCGCCTTACCGCCTCCTGTCATCGAATCTTTTCTGCGTTGAATGAGCTCCTCGTTCTTATTCATTGTAATCCATCTTGGGTGTTGAACAAAGATAGTGCTTCTGTTGGATGTGCAAATACATTCCATCGTGATGCATTAAAGAATGAAATTCTTTTTGGAGGAGGCACTATATAAGAGGATACTGCTTACATTTGCAAAAAAAACATTAACTATGAAAAAGGTATTCGGAATTTTAATGATCGTTGCTGCAACAATGACAATCAGCTCATGTGCGAAATACGATGAAGGATCAAACTTTACACTGCTTACTGCAAAGTCACGTGTAATCAATGTTTGGACAATTAGTGCTTGGGTTGCAAATGGAAATGACATTTTGTCGTTCAACACGGTTGAGTCAATCGATGTGAAAAAAGACAATACTGTTGCGATTACAACAAATATTTTTGGAGCAAGCGTTGACAACGGTACTTGGGCTATGAGCGATGATAAATCGTCGCTTACGTTTACTGATTCTTCAGGAAGCGCAACAACGTATACAATTGTGAGATTGACAAAAGATGAAATGAAGCTGTCCAGCACCAACAACGGTGTTACGTACATCATGACATTGGTTACGAAATAAGCAGATCACACCAATATTTAAGATACCTCGGCGAAAGTTCGGGGTATTTTTTTTGGTAAGAATTACGTCAATGAATCTAAACAATTCGAAGATTGAATAAGTTCTTAATTCCGCATTAGCGGAAGAGTCTTTTGTCTAATTACCGGGCTACTATTTTCTCGCATTGTGCGACACCTCAAAATTCCCAATCTTAATGTAAAATCCCCGGTTGTCGGCGACGTCTTTACGGGTAGTGCCGAAATCAACTTCTTTGTTGAACACATTGGTGAGCACATTCGTCACAGGGAAAATGGGATTGATGTATTCTGGTGAATTCTCCTTTGTCGTCATAGTTACACTAGCTACTGTATGCGTGTTTTCGGCTATTGGCGGAGTGATGATTGGTGTTTCCATGGCCAATTCGGGCGCTTCGACGGGCGTTTCTTCTGGTTGAATTTCTGGATTGATCCTTAAATCGGGTCCTACCTCAGCATCGTGCTGTGATTGGTGAGGCCCAAACTGATTTTCGATTTCTATTGGTGATGTGCTCCACGAAAACGGCTGTGGCACATCTGAAGGCTGTACCTCGGAGCCTTGCTTTTCAGTTTTAGGTTCAATTTTTTTCTGCGCTGTAACTGGAGCATTGTCTTGAGTACCTGCAGGGTCATTAAATTGATATGCAAAGAAAAGTATGAGAATTGCCGCTGCGGCACCGGAAAGATAAAGCAAAGGTACAATGCGGTTCGACTTGCGTTTCAAATCACCTTTATTCGGATAAATTTCTTGAGCAGAAGCCTCAAGTCGAATGCGTTCATGGGTATGAAACAGCTGCTGAAAGTATTCATTTGTTCGAACAAAAAGAATCAATTCTTCTGCCCTTTTCTCACTAAGAAATCCCTCAAAGTGGGCGATGATCAAGTCCTCAGCATTTTGTTCTGAGATTTCATCATTCAACATATCAACTTGTTTCAATCCGCGCTTGAAGTCATGTTGGAGGGGTGGTGTATGTGCAAGGGACAATGAATTCAGTCCATCAAAATCCACCTCCAATTCAGGGTGAACCAAAAGGAATGACTGAAGCTGAGCACTTTCTTCTGCACCCAAATTTCCCTCGAGATAATCCAAGTAATATGCTTCGTAATTTTCCCTTGTTATCTTCATTTTCTCCATCATTAAACCACTAAATCAATGCGACGAATGTACGCTTGTAAAGCTTTTCTTGCGCGAAAAATATAGACCTTTACTTGGGCTTCATTCAGTCCAGCAATTTCTGCGATTTCCGCATAGTTATACCCTTCATAATCGCGCAACAAGACGACAGTTTTTTGAATAACAGGCAAGGTTTCCAATGCTTCGTGCAAAATGTCTTGGAGGTCAAATTCGGCTGAAGAAACAGTCCCTGCAAGCTCAGAAATTGGTCCGTCAGCAAATCCTCGTTTTTCGGTTTTAAACCAATCCATTATAGCATGATAGGCAGTGGTGAACAGGTACGATTTCGCCTTTTCGTAGGGAACATCCTCGTGTTTGATCCACACGCGGGTAAAGGTGTCTTGTACAATATCCTTTGCGCTCATTTCATTTTTTAGGTGACGGAGTGCAAAACGATAAATACCGTCAGCGAATTGATCCACTGCTAGATTGTACTCCTTTGCTGTCATGTAATTGTTCGAACGGACATTAGACCTTGCGGAGAGTAAAAAGTTACAGTCGGGGTAAATTTATTCACGAATGGCCTTGATGCCTGGCAATTCGATGCCTTCGAGGTATTCGAGCATGGCACCACCTCCTGTTGAGATGTACGACACCTTGTCAGCGAGGCCAAACTTGTTGATGGCAGCAACAGAATCTCCTCCTCCGATGAGTGAAAAAGCCCCAT
>CAMBMC010000057.1 GCA_945868555.1 Chitinophaga pinensis
GATGAGTTGCGCGAGATCTCGAACAATGGCAAAGACTACTTGAAGGATTTAGAAGAGCGTGAATCTACTCGAACGTCAATTCCAAGTTTGAAAGTAGCATTCAATAACGTCTTTGGCTATTACCTTGAAGTACGCAACACCCACAAGGACAAGGTGCCCGAAGAATGGATTCGCAAACAAACCTTAGTGAACGCGGAACGCTACATCACCGAAGAACTCAAAATCTACGAAACAAAAATTCTCGGCGCCGAGGAGCGCATCCATTCTATAGAATACAAACTATTCAACGACTTGGTAATCTCCATGTCTGATTATATCCTTCCTATCCAGCACAACGCCTTTTTATTGGCTCAGCTTGACTGTCTAGGATCATTCGCTACAAGTGCTTTGGCGAATGGGTATAACTGTCCCGAGATCAATGACGGCTATGCCATAGAAATACGCGAAGGACGTCACCCCGTGATTGAGAAACAATTGCGCCATGGCGAAGCATACATTGCCAATGACATTGATTTAGATCCCGAATCGCAGCAGATCATCATGATTACCGGTCCGAACATGAGCGGTAAAAGTGCGATTCTAAGACAAACAGCCCTCATAAGCTTGATGGCGCAAATGGGAAGTTTTGTTCCAGCAAAAAGTGCCAAATTGGGCTTGGTTGACAAGGTATTTACACGCGTTGGGGCATCCGACAACATCTCTTCTGGTGAATCCACCTTCATGGTCGAGATGAATGAAACAGCGAGCATCTTGAATAACCTCTCCGAACGCAGCCTTGTGTTGCTCGACGAAATTGGCCGTGGGACCAGCACATATGACGGAATTTCCATTGCTTGGGCGATCGCCGAGTACATCCATGAAAATCCGCGATCAAAAGCTAAAACCTTGTTTGCCACGCACTACCACGAGCTCAACGAGATGACCAAGAAGTTTGACCGCATTCGGAACTACAATGTTTCAGTCAAAGAAATAGGGCAAAAGATTTTGTTCATGCGTAAATTGGTTGCCGGGGGCAGCGAGCACTCCTTTGGGATTCACGTGGCACGTTTAGCCGGAATGCCTCCCCAGGTATTGTCTCGCGCCGAATTGATGCTCAAAGAATTGGAGAAAAGTCACGACATGACCGGCAAGAAAAAGATGAAAGAAAAGGTTCAAGATGCCGTGGCTTCGCCCAATATGCAATTGAGTTTCTTCCAGCTGAACGATCCCGTTTTGGAAAACATACGCGAAGAATTGGTCTCCATCGACATCAACACGCTGACACCCGTAGAGGCCTTATTGAAATTGCATGAAATTAAAAAAATGACTGGGGGTTAATTTTTTTAATTCTGCCGTTGCATTTTTTAATTTCCTTCTTATCTTTGTCCCCCCACTGCAAAACGATGCTTTGGTATAAACGAGAATGGAAACGATGATTAAAAAGCGTTGAAATTCTAAAAAAAATGCGAGAATAGCTCAGTTGGTAGAGCACGACCTTGCCAAGGTCGGGGTCGCGGGTTCGAATCCCGTTTCTCGCTCTGAGGAATCAGAAAAGGAGCATTCGTGCTCCTTTTTTATTCGTCAAACAGGATGCTCGGATGGTGGAATGGTAGACACGCCGGACTTAAAATCCTGTGCCTGTATGGGCGTGCGGGTTCAAGTCCCGCTCCGAGTACAAAAACCAGAGTGAGAAACAGAACGAGAGCGATGTTCCGAACTCTGGTTTTTTTCTTCGCTCTTGTCCCGATCCTTCGGGACTCACACTCATTCTCGCTCTTCTCGATTTTACAAGGATGGTTTTAACTGAATCCCACAGTATATTCTAATTGGTTCCACAATCCAATCATTTCCTGAACAAAAAAATAACGGCTGATACTTGTTCTCGGCCGTTATTTTTTTACTTCATTTTCGCTTTCATTCTCGTTCTAAATTCTGAAGTAGTCAGCCTTTATTTTTCAGTGCGAGAAGCAGAATGAGAATAATGAAGGTTTCGTAATTGGGAAAAAAAGAGTAAATTCAACTATCACTCAAAACGTAATCAATGTTAGAATTTCAAAATCTCGAAGTCTATAAAAAGGCAAAGTCTTTTTATTCCGAAATCTCCGAGTGCCTCAGCCACCAAAATTCGTAAGGTTGTAACTCGTAATTCCTAACTTTTACCTACCCCAATCCCACATTAAAACTCCCATCCAAGACCAACTTTGCATCGCGTGGCTCTGCATTTCCAGGGATGACAAATCCTTTGATTGTGCCTGTTTTTCCTTTTTGAATGAGATCCAGCATCTGCGCTTCGGTGAGTTTTTTGCCTAACAGTTCAAAAGGAATTTTAAAACCACAGGCCTTGAAATTCGAGCAGCCTACCGCCGTGTTTCCCTTCATCAATTTCGCGGCTTTGCACTTCGGACAGTCCAGCGTAACTAAATCGATTTTTTCTTTCGGGGCACGTTGAGTTCGTTCCTTTTTCGGCGCTTCGACTGGTGCCAATGGTTCAACCTGAATTTGTCGGTAGTTGTTGAAAATTACCTCATCGGTGAGTTCGCGGACCATCTTGTAAAGCTCCTGTTTGAACATTTCGGGCTCGTATTCTCCCTTCTCAATGAGGCGAATTTTGCGCTCCCACTGCCCTGTCAGCTCTGGACTTTTCAACAATTGATTCTGAATGGTATCGATCAAGTCCATGCCCGTTTGAGTGGCCAAGATGTTCTTTCGGTTTTTCTCAATGTACCGTCTTCTGAAAAGGGTTTCAATGATGTTTGCGCGGGTAGATGGTCGCCCGATTCCGTTGTCTTTCATCAGTTCGCGCATTTCCTCGTCTTCAATTTGTTTACCCGCCGTTTCCATGGCACGCAACAAGGTCGCTTCGGTATAAGGCTTCGGTGCGGAGGTTTTCCCTTTGTGAACGATCGGTTCATGTGGACCTTTTTCCCCTTCGGTGAATATTGGCAAGACCTTCTCTTCACTCTCCGCTTTTGGATCGCTGTTTTCGTTCTTTTCGTCTGCGTAGATCACACGCCATCCCGGTTCCAAGATTTGCTTTCCCGTTACCTTGAATACCAATGTCCCAACCTGACCAAGTACCGTCGTATTCGACACCTTACATTCGGGATAAAATACCGCGATGAATCGTTTGGCAATTAAGTCATACACCTGTTGTTCGACTGGCGTAATTCCGCTCGGATTGACACCAGTCGGGATAATCGCGTGGTGATCGGTTACTTTTTTGTCGTCGAAAACCGTTTTTGATTTCGGAATGGGCTGTTGCAACAAGGGTGCTGTAAACCTTGAGTAATACTGCATTCCACGCAGAATTCCCTCCACTTTTGGATGGATGTCTTCTGACAAATAGGTGGTATCTACACGGGGATAAGTAACGATTTTTTTTTCATACAGACTCTGCACCAACTTCAGTGTTTCATCGGCCGAAAAGCCATATTTCTTGTTGCCTTCCACCTGCAATGAAGTCAAGTCAAACAAGCGTGGATTCCCTTCTTTACCCTCTTTTTGCTCAAAAGAAGTGACTTCGAATTCGTGTAGTTTGAGGTATTCTAAGCCTTTATTTGCTTTTTCTTCGCTCGTCAAACGATCGATCTGACAAAGAAATTCCGTATCGCGGTAGGTCGTTTTCAATTCCCAATATTCTGCCGACACAAAGGCATTGATTTCCTTCTGGCGCTGAACAATCATAGCGAGTGTCGGCGTTTGCACCCGTCCAATGGAAAGTGTGGCTTTTCCTCTGCCGAATTTGGTGGTGAAGGCACGCGTGGCATTGATACCAAGTAGCCAATCCCCAATCGCACGTGCTGAACCTGCGGCGTACAAATTATCGTAAAGTTTGGCGTCCTTCAATTTCTGAAATCCTTCCTTGATGGCTTCTTCGGTCAATGAGGAGATCCACAATCGACGCACCGGCTTGTCACATTTTGCTTTGAGCAAAACCCAACGTTGAATCAACTCACCTTCTTGTCCGGCATCCCCGCAGTTGATGACTTCAGTACAATTGGCGACCAAATTCTCGATGCACTTGAATTGTTTTTGAACACCCGGATCATCGACGACTTTAATCCCAAAGCTCTGTGGAATAATCGGCAAATCTTCCAATTTCCAATACTTCCAAGATTCCTTGTAATCGTGGGGTTCTTTCAATGTACAAAGGTGCCCAAATGTCCAGCTTACCCAAAACCCATTTCCTTCCCAGTAGCCGTCCTTGCGGGAACGGGCACCCAAGATTTCAGCGATGTCTTTCGCTACAGAAGGTTTTTCGGCGATACAGAGAATCATTAAAGGGTATTGTTAATGTGATTTTCGGACGTAATGCTTTACGGTAAATGACGCTTCATTCTTTTCATCTTTTTCGAAATGAAAGAGTTCGTGCATCGTCCATTCTTCGTTATTGAACTCCGGAAAAAAGGTATCCGCACCATAGACGGCATCAACGTGGGTGATGTACATTTCATCCACGCATCCCAACTCCAAAGCGTGGCGGTAAATTTCTCCCCCACCAATGATAAAGAATTTTCGATCGTCACCATCGTAGTGAGAAATGCTGTCTTCCAATGAATGAAAAACGTATGCGTCTTCCGCTTGAAAATCTGCATTTCGCGTCAGCACCAGATTTTCTCTGTTGGATAAAGGACGGTATTTGAGTGGAATGGAATCCCAGTTTTTTCGTCCCATCACCACGATATGGCCTGAGGTAGTTTCTTTAAAAAAACGCATGTCAGCGGCAAGATGCCACATCAGGTCGTTGTTTTTGCCAATGCCACGTTCGCGGTCCATGGCTACGATCAATTGAATTTGCATAATTTCTGTTGCTCTATTTTTTTTGATTAAACGGCAACAGCGCCTTTGATGTGTGGATGCGGATCGTAGCCCACGAGCTCAAAATCTTCATAGGTAAATCCGAAGATATCTTTCACATTCGGGTTGATCTTCATCGTTGGTAAGGGGCGACACTCGCGCGACAATTGCAAGTCCACTTGTTCAAGGTGATTGCTGTAAATGTGTGCATCTCCAAAGGTGTGGACAAATTCACCGACCTCAAGATCACACACCTGTGCAACCATCATCGTCAGCAAGGCATACGAAGCGATGTTAAATGGCACTCCGAGGAAGGTGTCCGCGCTGCGCTGGTACAATTGACAACTCAACTTTCCATTGGCCACATAAAATTGAAACAGCGTATGACAAGGTGGCAAAGCCATGTGATCTACATCCGCGACATTCCACGCAGAAACGATCAAACGGCGAGAATCTGGATTTTTTTTGATGGATGCAATGAGCTTGGTGATTTGATCAATCGTCCCACCGTTTCCATCGGGCCAGCTTCTCCACTGGTGGCCATAAACAGGTCCGAGGTTTCCGTTTTCATCTGCCCACTCATCCCAAATAGATACCTTGTTGTCCTTGAGGAATTTGATGTTTGTATTTCCTTGGAGAAACCACAACAACTCAATAATGATGGACCTCAGGTGAAGTTTTTTTGTCGTCACCACAGGAAAACCTTTGGCCAAATCGAAGCACATTTGGTAACCAAAAGTCGAAATTGTTCCTGTTCCAGTGCGATCTTCCTTGCGAGTGCCGTGGTCCAAAATATGCGTCAAAAGGTCGTGATACTGCTTCATGAAATGCGTGTTGTTTTGCATGTCGAATTTACGCAAATTGAAGCTGTCTTGATAAGGAAGTTATCAAGAAAAAAGGCGAATTATCAACGCGGAACTTTACTTTTGAACGCATCTCGTGAGAGCATGAACAGCGCAAAAACAAGCGCACTGACACTGACATAAAAGGCGATCCGAACAAGCGTATTGTCAAATACAAAGCTGACCTTTGACTTGCCTGCTGGGAGTTCAATGGTCATGAAATTCATGTTGCTCAGCAAAATCGGCGTTTCTTTTCCATTGACAAAGGCCCTCCAATCCGAATAATCCTTCTGGTGAAGCGTCAATAGGCAAGGTCGTTTCACTGAGGCACTGACATGGAATTCATTGGCGTTGTAGCTCTCCAACAAAGCAGTATCTCCCTTCGAAAGCTCATAAATTCCAGGATGACGATCGCTGCCAAATTGGACAAAAAGTTCTCCCGCTTGAATGCTATCCCCTACCGCATGCTGGAGTAGGTGATCGGAGAGTGTTAGCAAATGGCATTTTTTCACTGCAGCAAACAACTTCGGAAAATCGCTTTCCAATTGCTCGTAGGATGTAAAGGAAAAAGAATTGTATCCTTCAGCTGAAATCTGTTTTTGGAAGATTTGCTGATTTTGCCAGTACGGCGTTCCAATCCCGGGCAAATGTCCGGCTGAGTCGATGCTGATGTCGAGTTGTTTTGGAAATCCGTGAGGGTATTTGTCCACATTGGCTTGGGCGACTTTGGCTTCCATTTCGCCATAATACACAGTTGCTGGACCATTCAAACTTGAAGCAGTGAGCATGTCAAGGGCAATCAATCCAATCAATGAGGTGATGCGCAGATTTGGGCTTTTCAATCTCCAAAACAGCAAGAGACCAACACCTAAAATCACCAATTGAATGATTGCCTGAAAAACGGCCAACTGTGCGAATGTTGCTCCAGCATTAAAGGCAAAAACACCCAACTTCAAAAAGTCAGCCATCGCCAAATATCCTTGAGAACGGAAGGCCAAAATCAATGCAATTATCGCGCAAATTGAAATCCCCAAAGCAAGGTAAAGTGTGCGTTTTTCTCGCTTAGATTCAACAAGATACTGTTGCAAGGTCCAAACGCCAGTAAGCACAGCGCCGAGAATAAAAAACAGACGAAAAACACTTGGAAAACGAAAGACATTCATCATCGGCAAATAGCGAAAAAGAAACTCACGCACCGGGAGATATTCGCCTACCGCTGCTGCTAGACAAAAGATGCCAAACCAAAAGAAGATGCGCAGTTCCAATGGTTTCTTGCGGAATGTTCCCAAGAGAAAGAAGAGGAAAACGATGATCCCGAAGTAGCCATTGCGCATGGATAAATCCGAATTGAACCATTGAATATTCGCTGTAGTTGAATAGGGAAGGATAAAACTGAAAAACGACTGTGGTGAAAATGGAGAAAACAAGGCTTGTTGTAAGTCGAAATTACCAAGTCTGGACAAGTATGGACTTACAACCGCTACAGACATGAGCATCACGGCAGAAGTCAAAAGCGTCGTGAGAGTGAAAAGGACATTTCTTCCCACAAATGAAAAAGCCCCTTGACGATTTTTAGATCGGAGCAGTCCAATCAAATGAACAGCGAAGAAAATCAGTAATAGGTAAAAAAGAATGATGGTAATGGCGGGATAACCACCTGTGATCATGAGGAATAAAAACAATGCCGATTTTACAGCATCTTGCCATCCTTTTCGTTCTCTCATTTTGAGATAAAAAGCAAGAACATAAGGCAGCCAACAGGCACTGATGATGTAAGGTAAGTGTTGTGCATTTCCTATAAAAAATCCAGACAACATGTATGCGATTCCTGCCATCAGGGCAAAACGCGGATCAAACTTGAGCGTTTTTGCCAAGAAATACATGCCGACTCCAGCAAAAAATACATGGATCCACAACTCAAAGCCTATCGTCCAGATGCTATAGCCTACAGTTGAACCGAGAATCCACACCATTGGATACCATGCCCCACTAGAAGGGTCTGCATGTATTGGGTAACCCAGATCTTGATAGGGATTCCACCAGGGCAACTGTCCGTTCTGAAGGCATTCCCCAATGTGAAAACGCCACGGGTAAAAGCAATCGATCATGTCCCATTTCACCGGGTGGATGTGCATCACCACAGGAAAAAACGCCAACAGCGCCATGAGGAAAAGGATTCCTGTATTTTGCCTCAACTGCCGATTGGTTCCTGTCATTGGGGTTTTGATTGTTGGTTAAAGGTAACATTAATGAAATAAAAATGGAGCATAGAACATGGAGCATAGAACATGGATTTGATTGTTACTTCAGCTCGAAATCCATATTCTATAAGCGAAGCGGTCCATGTTCCATCAGCGAAGCGGTCTATGTTCCATATTCGTCCCTCACAATAATTCCCTACTTTTACAACTCATTCGCCAAACTTGAACATCAGCATCGTCATACCATCTTATCGTTCATCGGAGGCTCTCCGAAAAAATTTGCCGTACCTGATGGATTTTTTGAAGGCGAAGATCAACGATTTTGAAGTGATCATTGTGGATGATGGCTCCAAGGACGATGGTGCTACAGCGGCAGTTGCCAAGGAAAATGGCTGTCGTTTTCTCTCGTATCCGAACAATCTCGGAAAAGGAGGGGCGGTTCGTTTTGGAATGCAACATGCCACCAAAGAAATTCGACTCTACACAGATGCGGATATCCCTTTTGAAACATCGGCCATAGATAAAATCATGCATTACCTCATCGAAAAGGAATACGATGTTGTCATTGGAGATCGCGGATTGGATGAATCGAATTACTTCAACGAAATTTCTGCAAAACGACGCTTCGGAAGTGGGTTCTTTACCTTCATCGTTGGGCGATTTATCACCACTGGAATTTCCGATACGCAGTGTGGATTGAAAGGATTTAGGGCAGCAGTTGCGGAAGATTTGTTTCGTGCCTCCCGAATCAATGGCTTTACCTTCGATGTGGAACTGATGTACATTTCACTGAAACGCAACTACGACATAAAAAAAATCCCCGTTTCACTTCGAAGTCAAGACGGCAGCAGCGTGAGTGTGCTACGTCATGGTTTCGGAATGGTCATGGACCTGCTCCGCATAAAACGCAACCACATGTTGGGAAAATACGCTAAACGATGAACAGAAGATTGACCAACGCCATACGTTTTGTGATGGATGAAATGATTCCTCCATTCATTCGTGATTCGAAAGTATTTATGTATCCGTTTTATCTATTTGCCTACCGTGGAAAAAATATCAAGGAAGTGATGCAATTCAAGACAAAGGTCTACAGCTACACACCCGAGGAATACTCCGATTTTTACAATGAGTTAAATACCATTTCACGAAATAGAGCCACCGATTTGAATCAGGCATGTATCGATTTTATTCTCGACAAGATTGATCCTGCAGCCAATACACTTGTCGACATTGGTTGCGGTAGCGGGTATTTATTGAATAAAATTCACGAGCGGCATCCATCCATTTCATTGAGCGGATTTGACCTTAAAGCACCCGAAAAAAATGATCATTTTACCTTCGTTCATGGAAATGTAGAACATTTGCCATTCGAAGACCATTCGATTGATGTGGTTGTTTGCTGTCATACGGTCGAACATTTGTTAAAATTAGATCTATGCATTTCTGAGCTCATTCGCATCACAGGAAAGCAATTGTTTATCGTTACACCATGTCAACGTTATTTCTATTACACATTGGATGAGCATGTTAACTTTTTTCCTCAGAAAGAATCATTAATTACCCACATTCCATTGAAGGAATTTATCTGTGAAAAGCTGCAAGGAGACTGGGTTTATTTAGGCCGTATAAAAGAAGGAAAGTCGCTTTAACACTTGTTTTTCTCGTTCAATGTTATACATTTGCTTCATGCGAAAGCACTTGCTATACTTATTCATTTGTTTCTCCATTTCGGCGGTGGCCCAAAAGCCCATTGCGCTAAAAAAGAAATTTTACGGAAGTTATCAAGGTGAAATCCCTGCATTTAAATTGGATGTTGGAACGGACAATGTGGATGTTGCTGCTGTGGCAATTCTCATTAAAATTGACGCAGACAGCATTGACATCACTGTCGGAAATAACGCCTTACATGGTGTATATCATGTTCTTTTCGAAGGAAAAAATTACATCGTTTTAGATTGCCGAATGGATGGTCAGTTGGCAGGAGAGCGCGTTGTTGTTTACAACCGTGGAAAGCGTATTTCTCGAGATGGACTTTTTCCTCAACCGAGCTCATTTTTGGAGAAGGTGAAGGATTAAATAAAAACCTTTGTTTTACTTGAATTCAGGAAACAATTCCAACAATCCTTCTTCCGAAGCATCACATACACCTCGTTCAGTGATGATTTTTGTCACCAAGCGCGCTGGGGTAACATCAAATCCATAATTGCTCGCAGGGGTAGTTTCCGGGCAAATCAAAACAGGTTGAATTTTACCGTTCGGTCCTTTCCCAATCATGTAGCGCACTTCATCTTGGTTGCGTTCCTCGATTGGAATTTCTGTTAATCCATTGCGGATTGACATATCCAATGTCGTGGACGGAAGTGCTACATAAAAAGGAATGTTGTTGTCGTGTGCAGCAAGCGCTTTCAAGTAGGTTCCGATCTTATTGGCAACATCACCTTGGCGGGTTGTGCGGTCGGTTCCTACGATGACCATATCCACCATGCCATGCTGCATCAAGTGTCCACCAGCATTGTCAACAATGAGTGTGTGCGGAACTCCATGACGTGTCAATTCGTAGGCCGTCAAATTCGAACCTTGATTTCTTGGACGCGTTTCATCCACCCAGACATGCACTTTTATTCCCTTTTGAATCGCTTGATAGATGGGCGATGTGATTGTCCCCCACTCCACACAGCCGAGCATTCCGGCATTGCAATGTGTGAGGATATTGACCACTTCGCCCTTTTTACACTCGGAAATCGCCTCAATCAAGGGAAGACCATGAACACCAATCATTCGACATATTTCAACGTCTTCTTCCACGATTTGAGCGGCTGCCTCCCATGCGGTTTTCATAAAGTCACCTTCACAATTGTCTAGAGCCACACGCATTTTATCCAAGGCCCAAAACAAGTTAACTGCCGTTGGACGAGATGCGCGCAAGGCAGTAAATGCCTCATCCAAGAAGGAACCATCCAATTCATCTTCAATCATTTCACGCACAGCGAGATA
>CAMBMC010000058.1 GCA_945868555.1 Chitinophaga pinensis
TATCGCGAATGGAAATAGCATACATGATGTAAAATGGATGTCCTTTTTTTCAACGCAAGCTGAGCGTTACACGTGTTTTCTCTTGTGTGATACATTGTGTGTGCTCAATGACCAAACAAAATCCACCTTGGCTGAGTTGAACATTCATCTCGTCGAGCAGATTTCCCCTTTGTCCATCAAACATCCGCTAGAAAGTTGGCAGGCGATCCGCCAGTTTAAGAAAATGGTTACAGACATTCAACCCGATGTGATCCATGTGTTGTTTGCCACGCCGAATGCACTTTGGTTAAACTTTACGAAAAAACCCTCCATCATCACGACACGTGGTTCGGACATTCTGCGGGTAATCCCTGAATTGAAAGCACAAAAGGGCATTAAAAAACTCTATTTCAAGTATTTATTCTTTCGTTTCAAAAAGGCTTTTAACCAAGCACAGTATTGCACAGGAACATCTCAGCCTCAAGTGCAGTCGATGAAAAAAACATTTTCTCTGCCTGAACCAATACTCATTCGCACTGGTGTTGATGTCAAAAAAATAATTGGTTCTGACTATAAGCTGTTTTTACCAAACCAACTGCATGGTATACAGTATGTCATCTCACCTAGATTTATGTCACCAATTTACCGAATTGACATGCAACTGGACGCCATTGAAAAATTGAATGATCAAACCTTAAAAGACTTCTGCTTTGTTTTTATCCGAGGGATACAATTTGACAAAGCATATTACGATTTCCAACTGGAACGATTGGAACGCTTAAAAGAAGAAAAGGGAGTTAAATCTATCGTTCTTGAATACCTTTCTCAAGATGAAATCGTTGCTGTCTTGAAACATGCTCATTTATGTATAATGACACCGGAAAGTGATGGAACGCCCAACTCTGCACTCGAAGCAATGGCCGCAAGATGTCCCTTAATTCTGCCCAATTTACCCTACGATGAAGATCTCTTTTTGGGCACATGTATAATTCTCAACGAAAATTCAGCTGCATATCTTGCGATTGCCATAGAGAACGCGATTTACGATTATCCAGAAAGTCTTTTGATTCATGCAAGCGAGCAAGTTCTTGCGAATGGTGACCGTCTGAATGAAATGCAGAAATTGACCGAATTGTATGATTCAATTCATTGATACCTTCAATCAAAAGCTGTTGAATCGCAGACGATTTTATTATATTCGCAAACAATGAAAAAACTGCTTATCCTTGCCTATGACTTCCCACCCTATGTTTCCGTAGGCGGACTGAGACCATTAAATTGGCACCGGCATTTGAAAGAGTTTGGTATTGAGCCAGTTGTAATCACCCGTCAATGGGCAAACACACATGGCAACCACCTCGATTACATTTCACCTGGAATTTCACCTTTGGTTATTGAAGAAGAAAGTGAATTCGGCACAATTTACCGCACGCCCTATCACCCAAATTTAAGCAATAGACTGCTCCTTAAATATGGCGATTCACGGTTTAAAATAATCCGTAAATTGATCTCTGGTTTTTACGAGTTTACACAGTTCCTTGCCCCAACGGGTCCAAAATCAGGGCTGTACAATTTTGCAAAAGAATACCTCAAAGAAAATAAAGTTGATGCAATCATTGCTACTGGCGACCCTTTTGTTCTTTTTTCCTACGCGTCGAAGCTTAGTAAGGAATTTGGTATTCCATGGATCGCGGATTACAGAGATCCATGGAGTCAAAATTTAAGTTCAAAAAAAGGTTATTTCCAACGAAAATTTGATTTAATTTTTGAAAAAAAAATAGTTCAGACAAGCTCAATGTTAATAACAGTTGATACACTGTTTAAACTTAAACTTAGACAACTTTTCCAAGAGAAAACAATCGAAATTTTACCCAATGGTTTTGATGAAGAAGAAATTGTTCGTTGTTCGAAAATTCATCAAAACTCAAGTCAATTGACCTTTTCCTTTATTGGAACGATTTACAAGTGGCACCCCCTCGAACTCATCTTGAATGACTTCTCAAATTTCGCACAAAGCCACCCAGAAAAAGCATTTTCTTTGAAGTTCTACGGGACAAATTGCCCTGAGCGCATTAAGGAGTTGGTTGATTCCAAATACTCCAATCTAAAAGATACTATTGTCATTTACAATAAACTCCCAAATGGGGCATTACTTCAGTCTTTGGCAACGGACAATGTTTTGATTTTATTCAATTATTACAATTTCACGGGAACAAAAATTTACGACTATTTAGGGCTAAAAAGAAAGATTGTTCTTTGTTATTCTGATTGTGATGAGGCAAGAATTCTTAAGGATAAATATTATTTTCATTCCATCGAAACAGATGTATTGCCTCAAATTGACATCATTCAAAAGACGAATTCGGGTATCATCGTTCAAGATTCAAAACATCTCTTGAGCGTCATCGGTGAGTTGTATATCGAATTCCAATCCACTGGAAAAATCGCATGCAATTCCATCGGCGTGGAAAAGTACTCCAGAAAAATCCAAGTGGAAAGACTTGCCGAAATCGTAAAAGAGCTCACGGCATGATCACCATCGTCGACTATCAAATGGGCAACCTACACTCCGTGAAGCGCGCGTTCAATCGGCTTGGTGTGGAAGTAAATATCGCCACAAAACCGAACGAAATTTTAGCCGCAAAAAAACTCATCTTGCCTGGTGTGGGACATTTCGGTAAAGCCATGGATCATTTGAAAGAGACGGGATTGCTCGAGGCCTTGAATGAAGCCGTGTTGGTCAAAAAAACTCCTGTGCTTGGCATTTGCCTCGGCATGCAGCTGATGACGAAGCACAGTGAAGAAGGCGATTGTGAAGGACTCGGTTGGTTTGATGCGGAGGTCGTTCGATTTCAGGTGAACGATAAATTACACTACAAGATCCCGAATATTGGCTGGTGTGACGTCAAACATGCGAAAGAAAGCAAACTATTAAACGGGATAAATTCCAACGATCCCTTTTATTTCGTGCATAGTTTTCACGTACGAACATCTGATCAATCGATCATCCTCGGCACCTCTGATTATGAATCAGAATTTGTGTGTGCACTTGAAAAGGAGAATATTTTTGGTGTTCAATTTCACCCAGAGAAAAGCCATCAATCGGGAATTCAACTTTTGAAAAACTTTTCTGAGCTTTAGTGACTGACAACTAGTTACTAATTACTAATGAATAGTTACTAGTTGGGGTGCGTGGTGGCTGCGCCGCAGGGGATATGGGAGGCCTGACAAAGAGTTACTAATGACGAGTTTGGTGGCTGAGGTGCGATAGCAGACTCGAAGCCACGAGTGACTAGTTGGGGTGCGTGGTGGCTGCGCCGCAGGGGACGCGTGAGGTTCTCGAAGCCACGGATTATTAATTATTAATTACTAATGACGAGTGACTAATTACTAGTTACTATTGACTCGTGAAAATTTGGTTTTTTGGGTAAAACCTTTTATCTTAAGTAGACATTAAACTACAAAAAACCACTCGCATGAAACCTAGTATTATCGCTGAAAAGTCTTTTGCTTTTGCAGAAGTTGTCGTTGAGACGTATAAAAAATTGATCTATGAGAGAAAGGAATATGTTTTGTCCAAACAATTTCTGCGCTCGGGAACTTCAATTGGTGCGAATGTATCGGAAGCGATGTTCGGACAATCGAAAAAAGATTTTGCTTCAAAACTTTCAATAGCAAGAAAAGAAGCTAATGAAACAATCTATTGGATTCGACTGATGCAGCGCACAGGTTTTCTGGAAAATGACATCACAAAGATTCTTAAAGAACTTTGTGAAGAAATCTTGCGCTTATTGACGGCAATTATTAAAACAGTTGAAATTAATTCCCGTAATTCGTAGCTGAAAACCAAAATCCCACACTAGTCATTAGTAACTAGTCATTAGTAACTCATAAAAAAAAGATGCTTCGCCCAAGAATAATCCCCGTCCTACTCCTCCAAGGAAATGTCCTCGTAAAATCTGTGGCGTTTAAGAACTACAAGTACATCGGTGATCCCATCAATGCAGTGCGGATCTTCAATGATTTGAAGGCGGACGAATTGGTTTTCTTAGATATCAATGCCAGCGCAGAAAACCGATTGATTGATTCAGAATTTGTTTCTCAAGTGGGCGAAGAAGCCAATATGCCGTTCTCCGTTGGTGGTGGAATCCGCTCGTTGGAAGACATCCGTACACTCATTCATGCTGGTGCTGAGCGCGTGATTATCAATGCTGAAGCAATCGCACGACCGGACTTCATTCGTGAGGCAGCGGATGAATTTGGTTCTTCGACCATCACGGTCTGCATGGATGTCAAGAAAAAACTCTTTGGCGGTCAGGTGGTTTGGACAAACAACGGAAAAAAAGGAACGTCCCTCTCCCCTGTCGACTATGCGAAACAAATTGAAGCCTTGGGCGCTGGCGAAATCATTGTGCAATCCATTGAGAAAGATGGCGCAATGACGGGTTATGATCTTCCTTTGATTCGGAGCATTTCTGAAGCGGTTACAATCCCTGTCACAGCACTTGGTGGAGCAGGAAGTAAAGACGACTTAGAAAAGGCACATAAAGAGGCTTTTGCCAATGGCTTAGCAGCTGGTAGTTTGTTTGTGTTTCACGGGAAGAATCGAGGGGTGCTGATTACGTATCCGAAGAGAGGGTGAAATAAATTACGAATTACGAATTAATTTGATCGCTACGCGAATTAAGAATTTGATCCTGAAGGAATTTGATCGCTGCGCGAATTTGACTGCTGCGCGAATTAAGAATTTGATTGCTGCGCAAATTTGAAAAGAAAACCATTAGTGTGAGACTCTCCGAATTGCCGAAGGCATCAAATCTCGAATTTACAATTTGATCGCTACGCGAATTAAGAATTTGATTGCTGCGCAAATTTGAAAAGAAAAACATTAGTGTGGGTCTCTCCGAATTGCCGAAGGCACCAAATTGCGAAGCACCAAATTGCCGTAGGCATCAAATTCTAAATTGCCGAAGGCATCAAATTCTAAATCCTTAGGCGAACTAAAAAGAAGCCAACTTGTCTTTCTTGAATAACTTACGGTAGGTGTCGTAGATGAAACTTAGGCGTTTTTCATCGTTGGGGTATTCCCAATACCAATGGGCTGGGAGATGCAAGACGGCTTCAAACTCTTCGAATGAAATCCCTAATTTCTTGGCGATGTATTTCTTTTCTTCAGCGGTTTTCACTTCATCGTAGGGCTTAGATACCAATTGCTTCAAGGCTTCTTCGCGCCCAATGGCTCCTGCACAGATCTGTGAGGACAAGGTTGCTCTACGGTAATCTATGCCGAATTTTTCGAATAAGTAGTATGACTGAATAAACCCAGTGTATTTGGACTCGTAGTGCTTTCCACCGTAGTATTTCCAATCCAACTCTTTTTGAAGAAATGACATCGTCTCTTCCTTATCATAGGGGACAAAGTTGAGCATATACACCATTTTCATGCGCTTGACCAACTTGTAATACATTTCTTTTTGAAACCCAAAGGTTGGAAATTTTCTAAGTTTTCGGGTACCGAATTTCTTTTGAATATGTTTGAAGTACCGCAAATCTTTGGCGTTGTAGTGCCAGCATTTTGGTAAAATCCCCTCGGTGGCAAAGTTTCCTCCGCTAATGATATATTTCACACCGTATTGCGCAGCAACCTTGTGCAAGGAAGACAATATGGCAATGTCTGTGGGTGTATCGGCTTCAGGAACTGACGCTTTCAAAAATGCCAATTGGAGATCTTTGAATTCTTCCCAGTCCAAGACATAACTTTCGTAGCCAACGTGCAATTTTTCAGCAATCGTACGGATATTCTGAACGGCTTCTTCAGAGTTCCACCCATTGTCCATGTGTACGGCCAATACTCGCAATCCATGCTGACGACAAATATACGCAGCATAGCAACTGTCAATCCCACCGCTCAATCCAACTACGCAATCGTACTCTTTTCCTGAACCAGCCTGCTTCATCTCAGCAACGATTGCTTTTAAGGCCTCGTCACTCTCTGCACCACGGTATTGATGGCGTGCACGCTTATCCAAAAACTCTGTACAGTGGTTGCAATACCCTTTTGCATCGAAAAAGATCAATGGATCTGTTGTGTCCATGACACAGCGTGAGCAGATTTGGTATTGATGAGACATGCGCGTGCAAAAATAAGGTGCATATCAATACTTCGTATCCGTTTTCTTGTTTTTTTATATTAATCTTTTAAGAAATTTCCTGATTTTGTGATTGAACCGCTATTTTAACTATACAAGAACAAATATTCCTCTAGTTTTCAAGAAATTAAACAGCTAAAATTAATGCAGTTGGTCAAGCTAAAACTGTTTGCGGATGCGCCACTCCTTTGGGTACAAATTATTAAATCGATTGCCAATGTGCTTGATCCATCCCAAAGGCTCATTTTCGAAGGTGATCAACTGATAACCATGCTCTCCAAGCAAAGGAAAGGTATCACCTCGTAGAAAATGCAGTGCCTGGTCTTTTGTCACTTCAATTCGTCCAGCAAAACAATTCAAAAAGGGATTTAAAGCCAATTCTTCATTGGGAATGATGCCTTTTCTGGAAATCTCTCCTACCATCGTACCTAGTTTCTGTAAACGCAGTTGCGCTTGAACATGGAGCATTGAATCGGTAAGTTTACTCGGCAAGGCGAGGATTTTTTCATTCCAATTGATCAAATCAGATTCGGATAGATCAGCATATTTTTCACAGTCAAGCGAGTCTTTTTGGGCGCGAAATTCACTTTTTCGGGTATGTCGTTGCCTGATCAATGCCTCATCTGGTTTTTGAAGGACAGCGATGAAGAATCCCTCTGTCTCGGTTATTCCCGGAATGCAATAATGCCCAACGCCATTTCGTCCTTGGACAATTGGTGCTGGGAGATCCAAAGGAATCAGTTCGGCACCCAGCTCATCCATGAACCAACGCACATTGTCTTCATTTTCATTGGCATTGAAGGTACAGGTCGAATACACGAGAAGACCACCGGGCACCAAGGCATCCCACACATCCATCACTATGCGTCTTTGACGTCCCGAACACAAACGAACATTGTCTTCTGACCACTCATCTCGGGCCGCAGGATCTTTTCGAAACATCCCTTCTCCGGAACAAGGCGCATCAACGACCATTAGGTCAAAGAATTGCGGCAAGCGCTGAAAATCGGCCGGATCATTGTTGGTGACTACTGTATTGGAGTAGCCCCATTTCGTCAAATTTTCTTTCAAAATTCGGGCGCGCTGCTGAATGACTTCATTGGCAACTAGTAGCCCTTTATTGTCGAGAAATGAAGCAATGAGCGTACTTTTTCCCCCTGGTGCGGCACACAAGTCCAAGACATGGGGTTCATTGGGTAACTTCAATTGGCGCAATACCGCATCGAGCACCATGGATCCTGCCTCTTGGGGATAATACGCCCCCGCATGAAACAAGGGATCAAAGACATATTGAGGTCGTTCGTGAAGATAAACTGACGATTCGCACCAAGAAACGTGTGAGCGTACATCGAGTTCTGGCTGGTGTTTTTTTGGGTGAAAACGCACTGAAATGGGTGAAGGTGTATCTAGAGCTTGAAGCAACTCCAATCCTGGAAACAATTCCTGTTGAATGCGCGCTTGAAATGCTTCGGGTAAGGGATGGTTCATGGTGTAAATTTAATCGTTCACAGTCACTTTGATACACGGTAGTTCTTTCGCAGCGATGGCTTCTCGACTCACCGCATAACCGACACACCAGAGAATTCGTTGGCCGTCCGTAACTACGCGTTGTGTATTTCGTAGGTGATGCGGTACCTTGGCATCGGTCAAGATGTCAGAAATTAATTTGGAACCATTGATCCCTATTGGCTTCATGCGATCTCCGACTTGCCAAAAACGCAGCTGCAGTTCACCGCTGATCCCATTCGGGTTGAGGTAAATGGCTGATTTGGAAAATGCCTCGGGAAGTGTAGCATTGGCTTCAATCACCAAAGTTCCCGTTTGATTTTGCTCATTTACACCTTCATATTCTACATAAAAGCCATCCCGTTCACGGACCATTCTGCCAGGCATATCTCCCGAAAAATTCAACACTTTTCCCTTTTCAGATGTTGCCAATTTATTTACCTCAGACAAGAAACCCACTGGGATGTTAAATTGCCGTAAAAGTTCAATTTTTTCCACCTCATCGAGCACATTATATTCGTTTATCGGAATCGTATTTTTTAAAGGAAATGTAGCAATTTTTAACGCGATACTATTTGCTAAAGAGGCTTGGTTTTGCTGAAAAACGCGCGTTAAACATGTGATTTGATCTACGATATCAGGCTGAATTTCGATTAATTTCGGAAGGATGATGTTGCGCAACTTGTTTCTGGAATACGTGCTTTCGGCATTTGAATGATCTTCTCGCCAAGTTAAACCAAGTTCGTGGGCATAGTCGAGAAGTTTCTGTTTTCGGAAAGACAACAAGGGCCTTAAAAAATCTCCATTTGCCTCCAACATCCCCGATAGTCCCATCATGCCCCCACCACGCGCCAGGTTCAAGAGAAAGGTCTCCACTTGGTCATCGGCATGGTGCGCTAAGACGAGCTTCCCTCCATTCTTCGCCAAAATTTCTTCAAAAAAAGCATAGCGTACCTTGCGTGCCTCTTCTTGTAAATTTCCTCCATGTTCACTTAAAAACTCCTTCAAATTGACCTTTTTGACATGAAATGGAATGCCCTTCGTTTTGCAAAAATCCTCAAGAAACAATTGATCTCCATCCGAAGCTTCACCCCGAAGGCCATAATTCACATGCACCAATTCAAGGGGTAAATTACACGCAAGCAGAAGATTGGCAAGCACCATTGAATCTACTCCCCCACTGCAGGCCACATAATATCGTTCGGCAGGATGTGCAGTAAAAAAAGAACCAATCTGTTGATTTAACTTATGCATTTACGCCATCCATAATTTTCTTCACCTTCACCAAACATTCTTCATATTCCTTTTCAGGGTCGGATTGAATGGTAATGGCACTGCCCACTCCACAAGAAAGGTATTCATTTTTCGCGTTGTGGATGACCGTTCGAATCACCACATTCAGGTCAAAGTCTCCGTTTGGATCGATGTACCCGATGCTACCAGAATACATCCCACGCTGAAACGATTCATGCGCTTCAATCAGTTCCATTGCGCGGTATTTGGGAGCACCTGTCATGGAACCCATTGGGAAGGTTGCCCGCAAGATATCGGTAAATGTTACCTCCTCCCGCACCTCACAGGCCACGGTTGAAATCATTTGGTGCACTGTTTCAAAGGTGTGAATGCCACAAAGTTCTTCCACACGAACAGTTCCCTTTTTAGCCACCTTGGACAAATCGTTTCGCACAAGGTCAACAATCATCACATTTTCAGAGCGTTCTTTCGGATCATTTTTTAACCAATCCGCCAAGGCAGCATCTTTCTTGGCGTCGGCATCTCGGGGGGCTGTTCCTTTAATGGGCTGAGAAATCAGCGTTGACCCAGTCTTACGGATGTAGCGTTCAGGGCTGTAACACATCACACTAAATTCATCCATTCGAAGGTAGGCCGAAAATGGTGTTCGGGTAAGCGTATTTAGTTTAAAATAAGCGTCTGTAGGAAACTCAATCACTGCATTTTTACAATAAAATTCTTGGCAGAAATTCACCTCGTAAATATCCCCTCGCTGCAAGTGTGACTTCAGTTTATTGACTGTCGTGATGTAGGTCTCCTTGTCTATGGCCGGTGTGAATTCAATGTGTGGGTGATGAAAGTTGGTGTCCATTTCTTCTTCCATGAAATTGCTCACGAAGGCCTCGCTAAAGGAATCTACAGTGCCTTGAAGAAAAACAATATTTTCGCGGTTGATCCGCACCACATAGGTGGGTTTCCATAAAATGGCTGTTGGAAACTCCATTTCGTCACGATTGGATGAGGTCAATTCACAAATTTCATTCTTCAAGTCATACGACAAGGCCATAAACAGCCACGCCCCTTTGTATTTTTCAAGAAAGGCGTCCATGGCCGGGATTACTTGACCTTCTGAATAGTTTAAACGGTCATCTTCACCAAAGGCAAGAATACCTGTTCCGTCGTTGCTATTGAGATAAATTACAGGGATTTGCTCCATGCGGTAAAGGTAAGAAGTAAAGAATTGCATCCTCAATTTTCGTGAAAAAATGTACCTTCGGGTGCTGAACGAATTATGCTTTACCGACTTTTAAAATTTATCATTGGGATTGGCATTCGCCTCTATTACCGTGAAATCAAAATCCGGCATAAAGAATATCTGCGTCACGATGGCCCAATCATCATCATAGCAAATCATCCCAACACCATGATGGATGCCTGGATTATTGCCCAAAGTATCTCGCAACCGATCTATTTCATGGCGAAGGGTACTTTTTTCAATACCCCTTTGAAGCGCCGCATCTTGGGCAGTTTAGGAATGATTCCCATCAACCGACCTATTGATAACAAAACGACTGGGGTTGATAACAATGCCTCCTTTGAGGCCTGCTATAAAGTGCTTGAAGAAGGAAAGACACTGCTTGTTTTTCCTGAAGGCAATAGCATGATGGAACGGCAACTGCGCGAACTTAAATCTGGTACGGCACGCATCGCCTTGGAAGTGGAGCAACGCCATGAAGGAAATTTAAATCTAAAGGTCATTCCCATCGGCATCTTTTATTCGCAGGGAGAAAAATTCAGGAGTTCAGTGATGCTGACTGTCGAAGAAGGTCTAACCGTTACGGATCAACTTGATGAATTTGCTGCAAACCCAAGTTCCGCTGCACGAAAATTGACGGCACGTTTCCGTCAACATTTGGAACGCGTACTCGTGACA
>CAMBMC010000059.1 GCA_945868555.1 Chitinophaga pinensis
CCATTGAATTGGACGAAGAAAAAGTCACAGTTCCGCGAGCCGAGCGCGCAAATCCGATGAAATTCCCGAGTATCAAGAAAAAATAAGATTATGCCTCTGTAACCGAGAAAGAGAAGCTTTCCATGATTTGGTTTGCCAGCATCTTTTTACATGCCGTCTCCACCTTTGCTTCTGCTGATGCTTGATTGTCTGCTTCAACAAACAGTCGGATATGGCGACCGATACGCACCCCGTCGATTTCAGGAAGTCCAATGTTTTTCATACTATTAGACACGGCTTTGCCTTGAGGATCAAGTAATGCATCCAATGGCATTACATCAATTTCAGCTTTGAATTTCATGGTGTTGTTTTTTGAATAATGCTTCCGCAACGGATAAAATCAAGTACAAAAATACAATTAATGGAATAGACCACACATGCAAGAAGGGAATCAAAGCAATAGAAAGGATCAAAAAGGAGTAACGAACTTCATTACCTTTCCACCCAAAGGACTTAAATTTAAGGGCAAAAAGCGGCAATGGTGCCAAAAGCATCAAGGACATACCGATAACAAACGCAACCAAAACAAAAGGGTTGAACAAAACCATATACCAAGGATTGCTCAAGGTCCATTCCGGGAAATTGATCCACAAACACAAGGGAAAAAAAGTAAAAAACAAGGCGTTTAAAGGAGTAGGAACACCAATAAATGATGATGTTTGACGCGTATCAATATTGAATTTCGCCAAGCGAAACATGCTAAAAAACGGAATCAACAAACCCCAAAACGGCAAAAACTTAATGGACGCATCCATGTTGTTGGGAACCCCATAAAACATGGCATTCATCCAGTTCTGCAACTGAAAATGAACATTCGAAGCAAACTCACCTGCAATTCTATCTTCCGGGTAAATGGACACAACAATAACCACCATCATAAGCAAGCCAGGTGCAACGCCAAAGGTCACTACATCGGCCAATGAATCGAGCTGTTTACCGAGTTCGCCAGCTACCTTTAATTTTCGCGCTAAAAACCCATCAAAAAAATCGAGAAAAGCACCTCCAAAAATCGCGAAAGGTGCAAGATCAATTCGCCCCGATAAGGTCAACAGTATCGCAAACACACCGCAGATTAAATTACCCGCTGTAAACAAATTTGGTAGATTGAACATCACATACACATTTTTGGCGCGACTCTTTGTAAAATCGGGACGTTTACACTATTTTTACCCCACACTACACTGATAATCGGTGCAAAGAACACAATTTTTTAGTGATTATGCTGTTAAAGGACATTAAAAATCATTTCATGATGCTTCAAAAGAAAGTCCTTCTTTCCATTCTAATGGTATTGTCTATCAGTACATTTACTCAGTCTCAGACACTTGCTCCTAAATACTCAAATGAATTTCTTGCCATAGGCGTGGGTGCGGAAGCCTTGGGTCAGGGAAATGCCGTGGTCGCTCAAACGGCTGGTGTCAACTCAGGCTATTGGAATCCAGCGGGCTTGACCAATGTGAATAAATGGCTGGAAGTTGGGTTGATGCACTCCGAATATTTTGCGGGCATTGCGAAATACGATTACCTCGGATTGGCACACAAAATTGACGACAAAAGTGCCATTGGATTTTCAGCAATACGTTTTGCTGTTGATGATATTCCAAACACGACTCAATTGATTGACAATGAGGGAAACATCAACTACGACAATATTTCCACGTTTACAGCTGCCGATTACGCTTTTCTTTTTTCATACGCCCGCAAATTGCGTATTGAAGGACTCAGTCTTGGAGGTAATTTAAAAATCATACACCGCAAAGTGGGTGATTTCGCAAAATCATGGGGCTTTGGCTTAGATGCGGGATTGCAGTACCAGCGCGGAAAAAATTGGCGATTTGGATTGATGGCACGGGACATCACGTCGACTTTTAATGCATGGGTTTTCACCCTTGACCAACAAACACAGGAAATATTTGTAGCTACAGGCAATTCATTACCTCAAAATGGTTTAGAATTGACACTTCCGAGATTGATTTTTGCCGCGCGTGGAAAATTTGATCTTGGAAAAAAAGGAGTGTATGCGGCAGGTGAGCTTGACATCGACATGACTACAGATGGCCGAAGAAATACACTCATTCGCACAGGATTTGCTTCCTTCGATCCGCACATCGGTATTGAATTTGGGTTTAAGAATTTTGTCGCACTGCGTGGTGGACTTTCCAATATGCAATACGTGCTCGATTTTAACGACGCGAAACAATTAAACGTGCAACCAAACATGGGTATTGGTTTAAATTTCAAAAGTTTTTACCTCGACTATGCCTTTACTGACATTGGAGACGCGTCTGTGGCCTTGTATTCACACGTGCTGTCCATTCGACTGAAATTAGATCCACCAAAAACTGTAAAATAGTATGAGGTATAAACTACTCTTTACAATCGTTGTCTTTTTGTTGCCCTTCGCATCCAAAGCACAGACCTTTGGTAACGAGTGGATCAATTACTCACAGAAATATTATTCCTTAAAAATCTTTACTACTGGAATTCATAAGCTTGAATTTCAAACACTTCAAATAGCAAACATTCCAACAAACAGTTTTACTTCTCAAAACATTCAACTGTTTGGAAAGCAAAAAGAAATTCCCTTATACGTTGTTGATGGGGGCGACAATTCACTTGATTCAGGCGACTACATTTTATTCTATGCGGAACGAAACGATGGATGGCTAGATACAACCCTTTATGAAAATTTAGAAGACCAAGGGAATCCAAAATACAGTTTATACAATGATACTCTTCAATACTTTTTCACTTGGAATTCATCCACCAACAACAAACGTGTCATTCTCGATACAGATGCAGGCATAGACAGTTATGCTGCTTCTGATTTTGTCATTGCCGAAAAATTCCAATCGTTCAACAGCAGCTACAACGAAGGAGAAAAAAGTTCGGGTTCATCCAGTTCATTTTACACCTCCGGAGAAGGATGGGGTAATCCCGCCGTAAATGGTGCTGCTGGATATACCTGGGATTATTCATCCACCACATTGGACCAATTGTATCAAGGTACGGATGCTCCAAACATTTTATATTCCGCCGTCACGGTGGGGATTTCTAACGCAGCGGCGACAGGAACAGCGAATCACCATACGCGTCATACTGTAGGGAGCTCAAATTACATTTTAGCTGATTCACTCTTCACGGGGTATCGCGCCATTCGCATCAATTCATCCTTTCCTGCGAGTACGCTATCTGCAAGTGGTCAAACGAACTTGAAGGTAAGTATCATTGGGGACTTAGGCGCAGCAACTGACTTCCAATCGATCAACTACTTTTCGTTTACATATCCGAAGCTGCCAAATATTGCAGGGGCCTTGCAATCTATGTTTAAGGTACAAAACCAACTTATTCAAACTAAAACTCGGCTTGACCTCCTTAATTTGACTTCGACTTCGCCTATGGTTTGGGCAATGGGTGACATTTATCGTTCCCTTACATTGACGGCAAACGGAAGTGCAAAAACTATTTTGATTCCTAACAATCCATCTGGAAACGCTCAAAAAGTATGGATTCAAGATGCAGCAACGTTTACCCTAGTTTCTTCGATGAGTGCTGTTAATCCAGCAACATCCCCAGGTATATTTACTGATTTTTCTCAGTTGAGTTCAGAAAAGGCTTTGTTGATGGTGTACAATCCATATTTACAAAGTGCAAGTGCACAATATGCCGCTTACCGCATGTCGCCTGAAGGCGGAAATTACAATGTTATTCTTGCGGATGTCTATGAATTGTATCAACAATTTGGTGGTGGCATTCACAAGCACATCAATGGAATTCGTCGATTTGCTCATTTCATGCACGCCCAAGCAACAGACAAGCCCGTTGGACTTTTCCTGATGGGAAAAGGGGTACGTGAGGCAAATGTCTCTGGTATAGCATTCAATGGTCCTGGTGGTCGCTCAAATAGCTCAAATTATGCTTTGAACTTAATTCCGTCATTTGGATTTCCGTCGAGCGACAATTGCCTTACCTCAAACCTTCCCGGGACCACCAAGTGGGCATCCCTAATTCCAACAGGTCGCGTTGTGGCCCGAACGAATGATGAGTTGGTAAATTATTTAGAAAAACTCATTTTGTATGAGCAGCAGCAAGACCCAACTTCAGCGTATAGTTCAGCAACAAAGGACTGGCAAAAACAAGTCTTGCACTTCGTTGGGGGAACAGATCTTGGACAGCAAACCACCTTTCAAGGGTACATGTCCAGTTTGAAAACTACCATTGAACAAGCAAATTATGGTGGGAATGTGAAAACTGTTGTTAAGACCACCGACACCCCATTGCCTCCTGGCGAATTAAATGCCATCACTGAACGCATTCACGATGGCGTTTCATTGATCAATTTCTTCGGGCATTCCGCGCCAACAACATCTGGTTTTGACATCAACATTGACGAACCCGCCAACTGGGATAATTATGGGAAATATCCTGTCTTAATTGCCAACTCCTGTTACAACGGGAATATTTTCGAAAGCTCTATTTCGAAGTCGGAGCAATTTATTTCAACCCCCGACTTCGGCCCAATCGCCTATTTGGGCACCGTAAATCTTGGGTTTGCCTCTACACTCTACCAGTTTTCAAACGAATTATACAAAGAATTTAGTGTAAACAACTACGGTAAAACACTCGGGCAGCAGGTGCACAATGTTGTTGCCACAATGGAAACCTTTGGAACAAATTTATTCTCTGAGTCAACAGCAACACAAATGTCCTTAAATGGCGACCCCATGTTGCGCATGAACCCACACGAAAAACCAGAAATCGAATTGACTGAACAAGGCGTTTCTTTTAGCCCAGAAACATTGGACCTTAGCGTGGACAGCATTGAAATTTCAATCGCATTGAAGAACTTAGGCCGTTCGGTTATTGATACCTTTTCCTTGGACATCATTCGCGACCTTCCAGGATCATCGGTTGATTCACTTTATTCCTTTTATTTGAGTGGATTGGATTATACCGATACGATTCATTTCAAAGTTCCATTGTTGCCCGGGGTTGGCGTTGGACTGAATACCTTTACCATCAAGGCCGATATACCAACATTCATCGATGAACAGTATGACGAAATCGTAAACAATCAAATTATTAAAACATTGTTTATCAATGTAGAGGGCATACAACCCGTCTTACCCTACCCATTTGCAGTAGTGCCGAATGACAGTGTTACCGTAATGGCATCCACAGTCAATCCGATTGCTCCAATGAACACCTATCGCTTTGAATTGGACACCATCGATTTTGTGGGAGTGCCAAGTCCATTTCACCGCTATGCCATGGTTACAGGCTTGGGAGGGGTAAAAACAGTTCCTCCAGCCAACTGGACTTTAACGTCGAATCAACAAAATGCGCCCCTTGTATGCACGGACAGCATGGTTTATTTCTGGCGTGTATCCGTCGAGAACAGTGAGCCGATGTGGAAAGAAAGTTCATTCCAATACATTGAAAACAAGCAAGGATGGGGACAGGATCATTTCTTCCAATTTAAAGACAATGATTTCGATGGGCTCAATTACGATCGGGCGACGCGCACGAAAGATTTCTTCCCCTATACGCGTGATCTTGCGGTAGATGTATTGTCCACGACCGCCACACCGCAAATTTATGGTAACCTCTATTCCATCGATCAGCAAATGCAAGATTATGGCATCTTAAATTTCAATCCAAAGTGGCATGTCGCGATTATCGATCAGTATTCCCTTGAACCATGGGGAACGCGCTTTGGCACTCAAAATCTTGATCATTTTTTCGGAAACAATAACGACAATTTCGGTCGAGTTTGGAAGTATTTTACCTTCCATCAAAATGATGCATCCAAGCGAGCCGCGTTCAAGGCCATGATTGAAAATTCAGTAGTCGATGGCGATTACATCCTCATTTACTCACCGATGACAGCGTTGTACGATCAATGGGAACCAGCGATTTTCTCTATGTTTCAGAACCTAGGTTCAGATAGCATCGTTCCTGGACGACCAAATTTACCTTTCGCCTTTTTCTGTCGCAAAGGAGACACATCGAGTGTCGTTGAACGCTATGCCACCTTTGCGGGACAAAATGTTCATCTAGATGCCATTTTACAGGGAGTTTCTTTCGCTGGATTGGAAACTGGACCTTTCATTGGTCCCGCGTCTGAATGGAAATCATTGTTTTGGAAACAAGATTCTCTTGAAACAAATAATGCAGACTCAACCGTGCTTTACATCAATGCCTATGACGCTGGGATGAACTTACAAATGACGATTCCTGTTCAGTTTACCAGCAATGACTCCATCCTTAATTTGGGAGGATTGGTTGACGCCGTGCAGTATCCATATCTCCGCTTGGGAGCCTTTTACAAAGACTCTCTCGGCTATACTCCTGCGCAAATTGACCGTTGGCATGTATTGTTCACACCACTTCCTGAGGCCGCTATTGATGGCACTGCTGGAATTACTTGGATACCGAACAGTGATACAATTGCTGAAGGGCAGCAGGTTCAGTTTGCTGTGGATGTAAAAAACATCTTCGACATTTCGATGGACTCCTTGCTGGTTTCGTATTGGATCCAAGATGCCAACCAAGTGAAGCATCCCGTTCCCTATCCACGACAAGATTCACTTTTGGTGGGTGAAACGATGCGTGACACCATTTCGTTCTCCACACTAGGTCTTGCGGGAATGAACACGCTTTGGATGGAGGTTAATCCTTATGTTTCACCTGGAAGTTCAATCACAGATCAGCCAGAACAGGCACACTTTAACAATTTAATCCAAGTGCCCTTCATGGTAAACGGAGATAATTTACATCCGATTCTCGATGTCACCTTTAACGGAAGACACATCCTCAACGGGGATATTATTGCACCAGAAAGTGAAGTATTGATTTCATTAAAAGATGAGAATCAATTCCAAATCATGAACGATGTATCGGATACCACCTTGTTTGGGATTTACCTCACCGATCCTGACGGGATCCAAAAACGCATACCATTCGTAGATGGAAGTGGAAATACGGTGATGCAATGGATTCCTGCGGAAACACAAAACAAACGATTCAAAATTGTCTATCCTGCATTGTTCGAAAAGGATGGGAAATACACCCTATTCGTTCAAGGTTCAGACCGCAGTGGCAATGCTTCTGGGGATATGGAATACCGAATCTCCTTTGAGGTGATTCACGAGTCCATGATTACTTACATGATGAATTACCCAAATCCTTTCAGCACGAGCACGAAGTTTGTCTTCACCCTTACTGGTAATGAGGTACCTGATGAAATGATTATTCAGATCATGACCGTATCAGGGAAGGTAGTGAGAGAAATCACAGAAGATCAACTCGGACCGATTCAAATTGGCCGCAACATCAGTGAGTATTCTTGGAATGGGACAGATGAATTTGGTGATCCATTGGCCAATGGTGTGTATTTATACACAGTGAAGGCACAAATCAACGGTGAAGAAATCAAACACATGGAATCTGGTGCCGACAGCCATTTCAAAAAGGAGTTTGGGAAGATGTATATTCTGCGTTGATTAGAAAAAACGGCAGCAGAAAATCGCGGTATCGTCCACAAGTGAAAGGTCGCCTCGCCATTCGTCCAATTTCGAAAAAATCAAGGAGTTCATGTCCTCCATCTTTAGTGGATAGTAGCTATTGACGAGTTTGATCAAGCGTTCGATACCAAAGAATTCATCTTCACTATTTTCCAATTCTACCACTCCATCCGTATATAAGACCAGCGTGGTATTAGGCGCTAGAGTAAGCCTGCCCGATTGAATAAAAGGTAGTTCATCGAACATACCCAAACCAATGCAGCCCGAATCGAGCATTTCTACTTTACGGCCATTCGTAATGAAGGGATAATTGTGTCCCGCATTAATGTATTTCATTTCGCGAGTTGTCGCATTGTAGTGTGCAATAAAGAAGGTAATGAACTTCTCACCCTTGGCACTTTTCATCACTTTTTTATTCAACTCTTCGATCAAAAACTCCATCTCAAAGCGCTGATAGTTGAACACCGTACGCACCGTTGCTTGAAAATTTGCCATCAACATCGCAGCACCAATTCCCTTTCCTGAAACGTCACCAATGCAGATGATGTACTCTTCATCGCCCAAAGGAATAAAATCGTAGTAATCCCCTCCTACCTCATGTCGCGGTGTGTATTTGGCCGAGATATCCATGCGGCGATTGGACGGCAGATCTGACGGGAAAAGCAAACGTTGCATCACCGAGGCCACCTCCAATTCTTTCTTGATGCGTTCCTGAATGATGCTTTGACGGGCCATGCGTTTATTCTCGATGGCCACGACAATAATATTGGTCAAGGTTTGAATAAAACTTAGGTTGTTTAAATGATCAATAACACGTCTATTTTCTTTATTCAAACCACCAATGAGTAAATATGCAAGAGGCTGTTCTTTGTGAATGACAGGCACTACGACATCAAACTCCATTAAGATTGCAGAGTGTGAAGATTCAATCATTGTCGTCTCCCCAAAGCGCGAAAGATCTCTATTCACATCAATTTCTTTCACCTTGCCTTTAATTCCAACCCGCAAGAGGCAATTCCATTCCGTTTGATGGTTGTACAAGACAAACTTCGTGAACCCAAGTTGTTCTTTTAAGATAAATGAAAAAATTTGGATCAATCGATCTACCCCTTCATTGGCATTGATGGCATTGGTCACCTCCAACAAAGAATGAAGCTTGAAGTCTTTCAGGATCAACTGATCTTCTAAATTCTGTATAAGCTTTTCTTTCATTTCAGTTTTTCGAGCAACTTCGGTAATTGTCGTAAAGCCGCCATCTCCCTGAATTTTTCCTTCACTTCTGCACATGGGCTTCCGAAATAAGTCTTTCCACCTTCCAAATCCTTGGAAATGCCAGATTGAGCCAAGACGGTTGCACCTTCTCCAATGGTAATCCCACTTGCACAACCAACCTGACCCCATAAAATCACGCGATCGTGAATCCGAACACAGCCAGCGATACCAACATTGGCGGCCATCAAGCAGTCTTTCCCGATGACTGTATCATGCCCAACCTGAACTTGGTTATCTATTTTGGTTCCTTCACCAATGCGTGTTATTCCCGTAACACCCGAATCTATCGTACAAAGCGCGCCAATTTCCACATCGCGTTCGATGACTACTCCACCACAACTGTGCATGCGTTGATAGCCATCCGATTTTTTCTTGTAGTAAAATGCCGAATGACCGATCACCGTATTCGCACCGATGATGACATTTTCTCCTATTTCCGTGCGGTCCATCAACACAACACCAGAATGAATGATGGCATTTGCGCCAATTTTCACGTCGTGACCGATGAAAACATTCGGATAAATGAGCGCGGATGGATGGACATCACTTCCATTTCCAAGTGAAGAAGACTGGGATTGAAATGGTAAAAAATGGCGAGTCAATCGATTGAAATCATCAAAAGGACTTTCGGAAATGATCAATCCTTTCCCTTCTGGGCATTCCACATCCTGATCAATAAGAATAGTCGTTGCAGCGCTTTCCAAGGCCTTTTTGTAATATTTTGGATGATCGACGAAAACTAAGTCACCCGGAACCACCATGTGAATTTCATTGATCCCAGTAATCTGATGACTTGAATCTCCCTTGTATCGCGCACCGAGCAGTTCAGCCAATTCTTTTAATGTGGATGGAGTGGAAAGTTTCATGCAAATTCTTTTTACAAAAATACGGGCTTACTCCCCTCCATTTGGACGATTTGCATGGATTTATCATCGCGACAATGTTAATTCAGAAACAAGGCAAGGACACACTTTTTTTTAATACGTTTGTAACGGCAATTTGTATTGCCTCAAACAGCTCATACACATTGGAATTAGACAAGAATCAAAAAGCCATTCGAACAGCCATTTTCAGTCTGATCAGCAATACTTTATTGGCAGCTCTAAAGTTTGTTGGTGGAATTCTCGGCAACTCCTATGCCTTGATTGCAGATGCGATTGAATCCACGACTGATGTTTTCTCTTCCCTTCTTGTACTCTTCGGATTGAAGTATGCCTCCCGACCACCCGATGAAAATCACCCCTATGGTCACGGCAAAGCGGAGCCGCTCATTACCTTTGCTGTCGTTTGTTTCTTACTCATTTCCGCAACGATAATATTCACGGAAAGCATTCACAACATCCAGACTCCACACACTACACCTCATCCCTACACACTTTTTCTCCTTCTGGGAATTATCCTTTTCAAAGAGATTTCTTTCCGCTTTGTTCATCGCAAAGGAAAAGAGACAAACAGCACATCCCTTCAAGCGGATGCCTGGCACCATCGCAGTGATGCCATCACCTCTTTGATGGCTTTTATTGGGATATCAATCGCATTGATTTTTGGCAAAGGCTACGAAACAGCCGATGACTGGGCCGCGATGGCTGCGTCACTTTTTATCGTTTACAATGCTTTTCAAATTTTTCGTCCTGCACTTGGGGAAATTATGGACGAACATTTTCACCACGACCTCATCGATGACATCCGAAAAATTGCCCACAATGTAAACGGTGTGCTTGAAACAGAAAAATGCTATGTCCGAAAAACAGGCATGCAGTATTTTGTGGACCTTCACCTTGTGGTCGATGGGAAATTAAGCGTCGCAGAAGGTCATTTCATTTCACATGAAGTCAAAGACCGAATCATGGCTGAAATGCCTGACATTACAGATGTTCTCATTCACATCGAACCAGATACATTTTAATTTTTCCACTTCGTTTGAACCGATTTGATGTAGGCCTGTATTCATGGG
>CAMBMC010000060.1 GCA_945868555.1 Chitinophaga pinensis
GCTACAATTCGGTATCCTTGACTGCGCAGCTGATTGATGCATTGTGTTTCAGGGGACATGTCTTGGTCATAATTAAACAGATCTACCCAACGACCGGCGCCGAGTGCAATGTCACGTTGAATTTTATAGGGATTGTCCTTTTCGATGACGTGCAATTCTTGAATACCAAAACAATCGCACGAACGCATGACAGCCGAGGCATTGTGTTCTTGATAGATGTTTTCTAAGGCAACAGTCACGTGTCGTGTGCGATTCGCTGCAATACGATCAAACATTTCCCGCTTAGATGGTGTAATGATAGAATACAACTCACTCAATACACACAAATTTTGCTCGTGCTCGTTCATTTTTTTAAAGGTATAAAACAAAAAAAAAGAGGAACCCGAAAGTTCCTCTTCTTCAATTTCTCAAAGAGAATTAGTTTACGTTACCAGTCAAATCAGCACCAGCTTTGAAACTTACTACGTTTTTTGCAGCAATTTGGATTTCTTTTCCAGATTGTGGGTTACGTCCAGTTCTTGCAGCACGATTGTTTACTTTGAAAGTTCCGAATCCAACAAGTGAAATTTTGTCGTTGCTTTTCAACGCGCTAGTTGTAGCTGCGATAAAACCATCTAATGCTTTCTTTGCATCTGCTTTTGACAATCCAGCGTTAGTCGCCATTGCATCAATTAATTCTGCTTTGTTCATGATAATGTTTTTTAGTTTGTTTGTAATAATTTAACATGACAAATATATCTGAATTACTAAGCCTACAAGGGCTTACAGCGAAAAAAAAGTGAAATTTGTTAATAAAAGTGGGTAATTGTTGATAAACACCCCTGAAACCCTTGTTTTACAAGGGGTTTTCGACCAGTAACAAGAAAACTTCGTCTAATTTTTTTCTCGAATCAATTGCCAATCGGCCAATGAATTGCCTGCAAGGAAGGATTGTGCATCCATTTTTCGCTTTCCTTCGGGCTGAATTTCCTGAATTAAGAGGTAATAATCGCTGCAAGGAAAAAGAATTCCACGTTCATTCGAGCGAAGGTCAATGGCTGAAGGAATGCTTGTTTGCTCTGACGCAAAAAATTTGAAGTTTTTGCTTTCCTTTTTCACTCTATTATATAAGGTACACCAAGCACTGGGAAATGGGTCGAGTCCACGGATGAAGTTGTGCACCATACATGCTGACTGATTCCAGTTGATTTCGCAATCGGCTTTGAATAATTTATTCGCCAATTTTTCGTGTCCTTCGATCAATTGACTTTGATCAATTGGCAGGATGTCACCTGAGAATATTTTATTGACGGTTGAACATGTGGTTGTTGCTCCAAGCTCCATCAATTGTGTGTAGACCATTCCAACGGTGTCGTTTGGCCCAATGGAAATTTTACCTTGCTCGATCAGTTTGCCCGTATCCATTTCTTTTTGAATGAAGAAGGTACTTACACCGGTTTCTATTTCTCCGTTCATTACAGCGCGGTGAATAGGGGCTGCGCCTCTGTAGTTTGGCAGCAATGAGGCATGCAGGTTGATTGTTCCTAGCCGTGGCATTGACCAAATTGGTTCGGGTAGCATTCGAAACGCTACCACAACAAATAAGTCTGCTCGAAACGTGGCTAATTCCTCACGAAAGGCTTCATCTTTTAAATTTACGGGTTGAAGAATAGGAATGCCTTGTTTGAATGCTTCAACTTTTACAGCGCTTTCAGTGATTTGCTGTCCTCGTCCAGCAGGTTTATCGGCAACGGTAACTGCTGCAACGATGTTAGCACCATGGTCGCAAAGTGCTTTGAGTATATGGGAGGCGAAATCTGGTGTCCCCATGAAAACGATGCGAAAATCTTTCTTCATTAGATTTCTTTTTTCTTCCAATCAAAATACCGCAGGTACACGATAGATAAAATGCCCATGACTCCAAAGTATATATATTCATTGGACCAAATCCACATGATGTCAAGATTGGCCACTTTGATTAAATAGTAGGAATATAAAAGGTAGCAAACACCGCACACGATCTCAATCAGAAATGTCACTTTGGTATTGCCGCTTCCATTGATGGTTTGGAAATACACGCTGAAAAATCCGTACATAAAAATTGATCCCGAAATAAAGCGCAAGGTCTCGGCACTTTGGGCTATATATGCTTGATTTGGATTGATCATCCGAATTAAAACTTCCGGATAAAAAATCGCGCCGTGAAAGGAAATGAATAAAAAGATCAAGGTTAAGAACTGGATTCTGCGTTGAATGAATTTCAATGATTGCTGTTTTCCACGTCCGATGTATTGCGAGATGTATGTTTTTGTGGTTCCAGCAAAGCCCCAAACAGGAACGTAACACAAGAAATAGATGGAGCGTATGTTTTGAGAAACAGTGAGCTCAGCACTTCCTCGTTGTTCAAGCCAGGTGAAAAATACGGTCCATGTGGTCAAAGCAATAAATCCTTGCAGCATCAGTGGGCTTCCCACATTAAAAAGCTCCTTCATCGACGGTAAATTGAAGGAGAAATGTGAAAACACCTTCATTTGTTTTCCCTCTTTGGAAAAGAATAGAAATACCATCAAAACCAACATGCCTAAAAAGTCAGCAATTGTCGATGCCCATGCCGCTCCTTTTAACCCAAGTTCAGGGAATCCACCTTCACCAAAAATCATGAAGTAGTCGAGTAGTACATTCGATAAAGCAGTGGTCAAGGCTGCAATAAGCACGATCCAGGTTTTACCATTTGCGATAAAGAAAGCTTGGATTGCCAATGAAATCATTGCGAAAAAGAGCGCGTAACTTCGAATGCCAATGTAATCGTTTTGCATGCCAGCCAATGTTTTGTTGGCCGAATAATAGCTTAAGGCATCGGGCAAGGCAAACTGCAGCAAGACGAAAAGAACAATGGCAATAAAGAATAAGGTGAAAATGGTCGTCCCGAAGATTCTTCCGATGGCATCAATTTGTCGCTGACCGATACGTCTTGCGATGAGGATCTGAGCGCCATCACCCATGCCCGCCAAGGCCATGAACACCGTGATGTACAATAATCCGCCATTTCCAACTGCGTCAAAGGCCAAAGATGTCGGGTCGTATCGACTTATAAACGAAGAATCCGTGATTAAAACAATGGCCTGTATGAAACTTGAAGTCATCAGGGGTAAGGCTACGCCAAGGATTGTTTTATACCGCAAGTCCAACATTAGTCGACACGAATTACAAGGCCTTTGAGGTATTCACCTTCAGGATGAAACGCAGAGATAGGGTGGTCTGCGGGCTGATGCAATTGTTCTAAGATCCGCACCTTGCGTCCTGCGTCAATCGCTGCAGCAATAATTGTATTGTTGAAGAGGTTTTTGTCCACCACTTGAGAACAAGAGAAGGTAAAAATGATTCCACCTGGACGAATTTGTCGAATGGCATGTGCGTTCAAGCGCTTGTATCCTTGAATGGCTTTGTGTCTTTTTTCTCGGTGCTTCGCAAAGGCTGGAGGATCTAAAACGATAATATCGTATTCTTCCTTCAAGTCTTTCATGTATTCCATAGCATCGGCAACAATCGAATCGTGACG
Source organism: Chitinophaga pinensis (assembly GCA_945868555.1). Taxonomy (GTDB): domain Bacteria; phylum Bacteroidota; class Bacteroidia; order Flavobacteriales_D; family Crocinitomicaceae; genus M0103. The sequence goes on from CAMBMC010000060.1 coordinate 3,539, forward strand.
GTCATTAAAACCATTCAGCTCTATGTTGTCGTTGGTTAAATCGATGGCTTTTCGTGAGCTGTCCAATGAATGGACAAGGCTTGCGCCGTTTTGTAGCGCTGACAAACTGAATCCGCCTGAATAACAAAACGTGTTCAACACCTTCTTGCCATTCGAATATTTCCCCAATAAATAGCGGTTTTCACGCTGATCAATGAAGAATCCTGTTTTCTGTCCTTTGATCCAATCAATGTTGATTTGAACACCATGTTCTTTGGCTATGTGCGGAGTTTCACAAGTTCCAAATACATATCCATCGACAGTTTCAATGCGCTCTGGCAGGGTGTCGGATGATTTCGAATAAATCGCAATTAAATCGTTGCCTAAGGTATTCTTCAAGGCTTCAGCAATATGGTTTACGGAGCGATACATGCCAATGCTGTGGCATTGAACAACAGCTACACCATTGTAAAAGTCGATGATTAGTCCTGGGAGTTGGTCTCCTTCGCCATGCACAAGACGACAAATGGTATTTTCTGCAGTGATCAGTCCGAGGTCTTTGCGCAATTGAACGGCATTTGAGATACATGCCGTAAAAAATGCAGCATCAATTGGGCCTTCGTTAAATCGGAGAACTCGAACGGCAATTGTTCCATGTTGAAAATGCCCAGAAGCAAGAAACTGCCCGGATTTATCCAACAAAGTCACACATTCGCCATCTTCCAATTGAGAGGTATCACTAGAAATTGCACCGCTAAATACCCAAGGATGTTTGCGAAGTAATGAATCTGTTTTCTGACGGTGGATGGTTAACGTTTTCAAATGTGGTTGGTCTGTTTCATGCAAAAGTAACAAATGAATGTGGATTGAATGTTAATGAGGGCACATTTGACTTGATTTATAGGCCGTAGATTTGATAAAAAAGAACATGCGTTGTACCGTACATGCTTACATGCTGAATGATGATTTTTCACCCGAACATGCTGAGGCACATTATGGAGGGAAAGATTCGGAGAACAATCGTCGCTATGATTGGGAAGATGAGTTGCACATTAAATCCGATGTGACTGAGATATCGACACACGAATTTGTTTCTTTTCCTTTAGAAGGAACGTTCCCTGATGGTACAGCTTTTCGTCACGAAGTCAGCAACATGCGTTTGTATGAAATTGAATCATCTGATGGTCCTAAGGTATTCGTTGGTGCATCAGAAAGTATCTTAGAGCGAGCTGAACAAATAAAGGAGGGTGATGTATTGACATTACACATTTATTTGAAGGATTATGAACCGTGGGCAAATCCAATTCCAGGGATATACATTGCGTCAAAAGAATTCCCTAAAGAGTTGCATGAATGATGCTACGTGTTGAAGATATTCATCTCAGCTTTGACAAGGAAGTCATTAACGGTGTCTCCTTCGTTTTGAATGAAGGTCAGGTGCTCGGTATTGCGGGTAAAAGTGGAGCTGGAAAAACGTCCTTGTTGAAGATCATGGCTGGATTACTTGACGCGGATTCTGGTGAGGTGCTGTTTGATGGGAAACAGGTGAAAGGCCCCTCTGGTAAGCTTGTCCCCGGACATCCTGACATTCAATTGGTTGACCAACAGTTTCATCTGGATGCCTTTCATACGGTTGAGGAGAATATCCGAGAGGTGGTGCTTTATTTACCTATTAAACAACGAGATAAGCTGGTTAATGAGTTGATTGAACTCATGGAACTTGAGGATTTCAGAACCAAACAATCGCGTTACTTATCCGGGGGAGAACAGCAGCGTTTGGCCTTGGCGCGTGCTTTGGCATGTGAACCTCGAATTATTTTAATGGATGAACCTTTTGCTCATCTGGATTCGCGGCTGAGAACCAAGCTGATCAATTATTTCTTGGAATTGAAGAATTTGAGAAAGGTGTCATTGGTATTGGTTTCGCACGATGGGTCAGAGATGCTTGGATTTGCAGATCAAATCATTCACATGAAAAATGGAAAGATTGCACGAAAATCAAATCCAGAGAGTTTCTATTACCGCTTTGCAAGTATTGAGGAGGCGCGCTTGTTTGGTGCTGTCAATTCCGTGATGCTTGAGGGTAAACGTTTGTACTTCAGGCCAGATGAATACACCTTTGAGGACATCCCGAATGCACCAAGGATACAAGTGACCTATAGCCATTCCTTATTTACTGGTCCTGTTTATCAGAATTATTTCACGACGGAACGAAAGGAAAAAGTAGTTTTGTACAGTTTTAATAAACTACAGCATGTCAACGGATTCACCATCGTCAAAAAGTTTTAGGCACCTCACGATTAAAGATATTTGGATCCTCATTAAAAATACATTCAATGGATTTTTAGATGAGAAGGGACTCCATCATGGAGCTGCCTTGGCGTATTATGCGCTATTTGCCTTGGTTCCTTTGCTGTATTTGAGCATCACATATGTTGGTAGAGTGATCGGTCAGGATGTGATGATCGAGATTATTGGAGATGTGCTCAAAAATAAAGTAGGCATCACCGATGTGAAAGGAATCATGGAATTCTTGAGTTCATTGGATTTCGAAAAAGGCAATTTTTTCTTGGAGGCGATGAGTATCATTGCCTTGTTGATTGCTTGTTCAGCGTTTTTAGTGTGTTTGAAAAATAGCATCAATGCATTTTTTGATATCGAAGTTAATTTTTCTTCGAACCGCAAGAAATTCGTGCAGAATGTATTGTTCAGACTTCTTTCTATTCTCGGGGTTGCCATCTTTACAGGATTAATTGTTTCCCTTTATTTCGCTCAAACACTCGTCATTTCTTTTGGACATCATCTTTTCGATCAAAAGGAATGGTTGAGTATACTCTTTTTCAATGTGGCCAAACATGGATTTTCATTGTTGAGCAATCTCATCATTTTCAGCGTGGTTTTTAAATATGTGCACGACGGAAAAGTGTCATGGCGACTGGCAATAGGAGGTGCCTTGGTGACGTCCCTGTTGCTTTATATTGGTCAATTGTTGATCAAGTACTATCTGTTCCATTTTTTCTTTGCTGCGAGCGGAGGACTTGCTGGAACCTTATTTATCCTTTTAGCGTGGGTGTATTATTCCTCCCAAATCATTTTCTTCGGAGCGAAATTTACTGCCGCTTATGCCAATTACATGGGGCGTCCTATAAAATTTAAACATTAAATTGATTAAAATTTAGTCATATCTTTGATTATTTAATCGGAATTATTAATTTTGATTTAAAATCGAGCACATGAATATCGGAACGAACCTGAAATTATTGAGAAAGCGCGTGAAACGTTCTCAAGAAGAAGTTGCACAAGATCTTGGATTAACACGTTCATCCTATAGCGGGTATGAAAATGGGGTTGCCCAACCCGGCATTGATTTGTTGGTGACCTTGTGTGATTATTACCTCATTCCGATTGATGATTTCTTGCGAAAGGACTTGGAAGCATTGACGGAGAAAGAGTGGGAGCAGCTAGGTAAGGAGCCCTTGAATGATTTGAAAGGTCAAAAATTGCGGGTGTTGACAACGGTAGTGAACAACGAAGAAGAGGAAATGATTGAAATGATTCCCATGCAGGCAAGCGCAGGGTATGCTTCAGGTTATGCTGATCCTGATTATTTGAAAGTTTTGCCTACGTTTTATCTTCCGTTTCTATCTAAAAATAAAAAATATCGATCCTTTCCAATCAAAGGGGATTCAATGCCGCCGGTTGTGGAAGGATCGTATGTTGTAGCGGAATATATCCAAAACTGGATGACCATTCGTTCAGGGACTCCATGCATTGTTGTCACCAAGGACGAAGGGATTGTTTTCAAAGTCGTGCACAATTTGTTGGAGTCGAGTCAATCGTTTCAGTTGTGTTCAACCAATACCTTCTATGCGCCGTATTTAGTCCATGCCAACAACATCATTGAACTTTGGAAATTCGTAAATTATATTTCTCCTGAATTGCCTGAAGTACGCATGGATGACAATGATCTAAGCAAGTCTATTCAAAGTCTTCAAAAGGAAGTGCATGAGTTGAAGGTGGCAATGGGGAAGTAGCTTATTCTCTTAGGGTATTGAATAGAGGTAAGTTGGGGTGATTTGGATGTGTTTTTTCTCTGTTTAGCTTGTTTTGACTTGCTGTAAGATTGAAAGGAGTTTTGATCAAATTTCTTGTTGTGCGGCTGCTCTTTTCAACAAATTGAACTCCATTTAATCAATACTGCCCTTATCATTTCACTATCAATTCTTTTCTCATTCAATATATGAAAATCATGTTTGAGATAAAAAGACATAGGTGATTTATAAATTCCTCCATCCAATTTTAAATCCTCATCATGGTCAATGACCCAACCATAAAATTCTTGGTTTTCCTTTTTTAACCTTGAAATGAGCATACTGCCTAGGCCTTTCCCTTTGTGTTTTGAGGATACAATGATAGAAAATCGAACTTGTTTCTCTTTCTCGAAATCAACTGCCCAGGCAATTAAATTGTTATTCACATCTTCAATGATATAGTGATTAAACCAAGCTACTCCCTCTAATAGTATCGAAAATCTGTCTTTCAATTTTGCTGGATATTCGTCATTCCAAAGTGAATGAATCTGCTCCTTTTGTTTGTCTGATAGTAGTGTTGTTTTTCGGATTTCCATATACACTGTAACTTTTTTCTAGTCAAATTCAAGTTTACATATTCTAAAGGATGAGGCAAAGCCCCAATCACCTATTTCACTTGAAACCTCCCATTCGCATAACTGATCTTTTCTTCCAAGTGCAAAGATTTCAATAGTTTTCTCAAATTATCTTTTGTTATGGATAACGATTGAATGCATTCGCTTTCAGTGCGCGGTTCATCCAGAAATTTAAGCAACTCGTGAACCATCGAATAGGAGGGGTGTGACTCATTGAGCAAGTTAGAGCGACACACATCACAGATGCCACAACTCTCTGAGGATTGTCCGAAGTAGTTCAATACCTCCACCGTTCGACAACTATTTGCTTGAAGGAAGTTGCGCACAGCCAACAGCTTTTTTTCGGCGTTTTCTTTTCGCTGAATGTATATTTCAGGTTGAAGATTTAAATAATCATCCGGTAAGCGTTCGTGAATGAATGTCACGGTAGGCTTGTCTGTTTTCCATGTGACGTCTAAAATGCCATATTTCTCCAATTCCTTCAGCTGTTTCTCAATTTGAGGATAGGTCAGTTTCAAGCGTTGCGAAAATATTTTCTCGTCAATAGCAAAGTATTGATCAAAGATCCCGGGATAACTTCTGCTTAACATGGAAATCAAAGGTCGGTAAACCTCATGGTGAACTTGAAAATCATACAGCGCCGTGTTTCCAATCGCAAATCGAATTTTTGTAGGTTGGTGTATGGCTTCAGAAAGTGTTATTTCACCATTCATTTCCAATAGTTTTAAACTATTGAAGGCCGTTGACACATCCATGCTGAAAGCACTACAAAATGACTTAAGGTCAAAAGGATAGGTTTCGTCTTTGCCTGATCCAATGGCAATTTTCAGAAAGCTGCAAAGGGCTCTGTAGCTAAGTTTGATTTGATCAATGGAGGGAAACTGTTGAATGATTTGATCTCCAAGTTGTTGAATGTCATCCTTTGCTAGGTAGGTGATGGCTCGACTCGCCTTTCCATCTCGACCTGCGCGCCCGGCCTCTTGAAAGTAGGCTTCGAGGGAAGCGGGAAATTCAAAGTGTAACACAAAGCGCACATCAGGTTTGTCAATTCCCATCCCAAAAGCATTGGTCGCCACCATGATTTTTGTTTTACCAGAAATCCATGCGCTCATCATCTTCGATCGGTCTTCATTGTTCATCCCTCCGTGGTAAACACCAACGCTTAATCCATGTGCGTGAAGCAATTGGGCTAGGTCTTTTACACTTTTTCGTGTTTGACAGTAAACAATACCTGTTTGTTTTGGGGCAGTTTGGCAAAACTCAATGATGTCCTTGGATTTATTCGTTGATGCATAACACTCGTAACTTAAATTCGAACGATTAAACGACGCTTCAAAAACTTGAGGTTTTCTCAATTCGAGCTGTTCTAGAATATCTTTACGCACAGTGTTCGTAGCCGTAGCTGTTAGGGCAATCATTGGAACTGTTGGTTGCAATGTCCTTAATTCTTTGATGGCCAAGAATGAAGGCCTGAAATCGTGACCCCACTCTGAAATGCAGTGTGCTTCATCAACCACAATCAATCCGATGTTCATCAGTTGAAAACGCTCTTTAAACAGCTTTGATTGAACACGTTCTGGCGAGGTATACAAGAAATCCAAACCTCCGAAGCGCGCGTTGTCCAAGGTGAGATCGATCTCTCTGTAACTCATGCCACTCACGATTGATTTCGCGCGAACTCCACGCTTTTCCAATTGATCGACTTGGTCCTGCATGAGCGCGATAAGTGGTGAAATCACCAGGGTTAGTCCTTCGCGTGCAAGGCCAGGAACCTGAAAGCAAACAGATTTTCCTCCGCCAGTTGGCAAGAGGGCAAGAACGTCGTGGCCATTGATCACTGCATCAGAAATCTCTTCTTGCAATGGCCTGAAGTGGTCAAATCCCCAGTATTTTTTTAATATGTCGCGGCTTTTCTCCATGGATTATTGTGCAATCCAAAGATACGTTATTTGCCTACGCCACTAGTTGTTCACATCGAGTTTTGTATGTATATTCGCGTACAATTTTTTATATGTTGCCAGAAACTCTTTCCATTAAAGTAACACCAACAGCGCATAGTCGAATCGGTGAGGTAGATTTTGACAATCTTCCATTTGGTCGTATTTTCTCTGATCACATGCTTGTCATGGATTACAAAGATGGTGAATGGCAACAGCCAGAAATCATGGCCTTTGGTAACTTATCCTTACACCCTGCGACTTCTGCGATTCATTACGGTCAATCTATTTTTGAAGGCATGAAGGCCAATAAAGCGGAGAATGGTGATATTTTGATTTTCCGTCCAGACATGAATGCGCGACGTTTCAAGGAATCGTGTGAGCGCATGTGCATGCCCACAATTCCAGATGATGTGTTCATAGAATTGGTGCGTAAAACAATTGAAGTTGATAAAAATTGGGTCCCTTCAAAAGAGGGAAATTCCTTGTACATTCGTCCATTCATGTTTGCTACAGATGATTTCATTGGGATTAAACCATCTGAAACATACAAGTTTGTGATTTTCACATGTCCAGTTGGAGCGTATTACTCTGAACCGGTAAATGTGAAAATTGAAGAGTT
>CAMBMC010000061.1 GCA_945868555.1 Chitinophaga pinensis
TCCAACGCGGCGAAAACAGTGAAGTTTACCTCTCAGGTGGGGTCTATCAGCAAATTCTCAATAATTATGGGGGTAGCATTATCGGAGATAAAATGATTGGTCACTCAGAACTGATGTCTGATGATGAAACACGTTTGGATTATTTCTTGCAATCTATTACGGTACTAAAAAACCGCGTTAAAATTGAACTGGATCGATTCGTAAAAAATACTCGAAATGAGCACGTCGCAGAAAGTATTCAGAAAATTATTTCTTTCATTGAAACCAAGGAAGTGGCAACCTTGGATGAAGCTTTGGAATTAATCAACAAAATCGTTCTTATTTTAAACTACAAACCCCTCACCTATTTCGTAGACCGAAAGGGGCTCAGTTACACAGTAAATTACATTACCAGAGCACTTTATTATTACTGCACCGACAACAACGAAGTGCGTATGCAAACCCCTGCGTTGAATTTGACGCTTGATGCCATATCAACCTATGCCTATGAACTGAATCATGATGTTCAAGATTCCCTAGGGATTATCATGTCCGCCACCTTCAAAGGGCTCATTCTACAAAAGTTTGGTTCGTCACGTCAAGAACAAAGAACAAATGAAGCTTTCAATTGCTTCGAAGAGTCATTCGCTCAATCGTTTAATTCACAGCATCATCAAGCAACGTTGGCACTCACCAATATGGCAAACTTGCTTAAAAGTCATCCAAACACAACAAATACAAAGCTCACTGAAAAACTGAAAACAAATCAGCTGCTGTATGCCGAGCGTCATATCTTAACTCACTTCCGTTTATCAGATTTAGAAATAAATGGATCTTTAAAGCAGTTAAAAGCTGACAACATTGTAGAAAACGACGCTGATTTGAAAAAATTAACGGACACCTACGGTTCAAAGTTTGATTCGACGACATTTAAAAATCCAAAAACCGTTGTCGACTTTATCATGGATAAAGTAAAAAACGAACCACACTCGATTGCTTACGAAAATGGCAAAGCCTATCTACAACTTCAATTGAATGATGTTGTTGGAACAAACAATGTAATTGCCCTGAACGAACTCCCAAATGACGTTGAGATTACAACAGGAAAGCGAGGTAATTTCAATGAAGCAAAATTAGTTTCTGGCATTGCATTTCCAATAACAAATTTCTTTTCGGCGATCTTATCCAAAGATTTGGATTACATCGAAACAGCCCATCCAGGTCCAATTTCTCCTCAGTTTCCGTCAACAAATCAACCTGAAGAAATAATGAAAGCAAATAGTGATTATTGGACTAAACATGCTTTTATCATCAACGAAAAATAAAAAATGGAAAAGGAAAAAAACAAATACGAAGAAATTGGCAAGGAGGTGATTGAATATGTGGATACACGCATTGAACACACCAAACTTTCCTTCATTTCAAATTCTATTGAGATAGGCGCTTCAGCAGCGAGCTCATTTATTGTAATCCTATTGTTTACGGTATTTTACTTTTGTTTTGTCTGCGGCATCTCACTTTGGCTTGGCACCCTATATGGAGGTGCTCATTTCGGTTTTTTCATCGTTACGGTGGTTCACTTGATCCTGCTTGTTTTGGTCATCTTTTTGAAAAAATTCATGATCGAAATACCCATTCAAAACAAACTCACGAGGATCATTTTCAACTCCAAAAAATAAGCCCAATGGAAATAAAAAAATTCGATGATATCCGATATGAAATTGCTCGTCTTGACGAAAAAATGCAGTTACAGGAAAAATCAATCAAGCAAAAATTCCATGGCCTGTTTATTCAAACTCATCCTTTAACCATTGCGGCACAAGTATTAACTGGATCATTCAAAGATGTTAAAAACGATCGTTGGGTGCGTGTTTTCAATTTGGTCATGTATGCTTACAAGCAATTTGCTGAAACAAAATCTGAAGGTTCTGATAATCCAATTGTCGATACAATTTTGAAAGTAATTGATCTTGATTCCATCCTGAAGAATGACGAACCAAAATCAGACATTTAAAATATAGAACATCATGGAATTGATCGCAAAACGTTTTACCTTAGGAAATCTCTTTCTGGTGAATACACTAAGTTCAGACGGCGAAATTTTAACAATAAAGTGGCCTAGGCTAATTATTGACAAAACAGAACGGATTGACATCATTGGTCTAAAAGACATTCACGTTGACACAAAATCAACTCCAAAAAAGCTCGTTTCAATTCTTGTGCGTGATTGTTTTGATTTCGATTATAAAATAGATGGATTTGACGCTCATGAAGCAAAAGAATTCTGTCAAAAAATTCTTGATGCTAAATATATCCTAGAAAACAAACGCAAAGATTCGTTAAAGAATAGTTTATACAAACTTGAGTCACTTCAAGGGTTGGAAGAACTAAAGTCAATCGTGAAAGACACGATTAAACTACGCCGTTATTATAAAGAAACCGGCGAAAATAGCATGTTGGCTATGCACATGGTTTTTAAAGGAAACCCAGGTACTGGAAAAACGACCGTAGCGCGACTTATTGGAGAAATTCTCTATCTGGAAGGTGTACTTTTTTCAAACAACTTTGTAGAATGCAGCAGGGTTGATTTAGTAGGGGAATTCATCGGACATACTGCACCAAAAACGCTAGGAATATGCGAAAAAGCACTCGATGGTATTTTGTTTATTGACGAAGCTTACACCTTGTCTAGTCACTCAGATACTAAGAATGATTTTGGTAAGGAAGCGATTGAAACATTGTTGAAATTCATGGAGGACAATCGCGATAGGTTGTGTGTGATTGTAGCAGGATACTCGGATTTAATGAATCAATTTATCGCTTCAAATCCTGGCCTTAAATCGAGATTCACGCATTTCATTGATTTCTCGGATTTTAATGAGGAACAATTGTTTCAAATGGCAAAAGATTTTTTCGATAAGGAGAAAATTGAATTTTCAGTGGGAATCGAAAGTGAACTTCTCAATCATTTAAAATCCCTTTACGACAATCGTGAATCGAATTTTGGCAATGGGCGTGTCATTCGTAATCTTTGCGAGGCCATCGTTCGTAACTACGACCTTCGCATGGCTGAATCGCTGGACTCGAAGGAAAATACACTCAATAAAAAGCTGATATCAGCTGATTTTCAACCTGTTTTTGAGGAATATTCCTCGTTGAATACGCGCGTAGAGTCAACAAATGACTCAATCGGTTATTAACGTAATTATTCCCCTAGAACAGCGTCATTTGGTCCTCGTCGTCCTTCTTGGTTAAATCCCACTCGACTGTTGTTCCATCTGGAACGCCATCATCGCTATCGTCTGATCCCTCGGTAACATCTGCTGCTTCAACATCAACTGCTTCAACCTCGATTTCTTCCTCCTCCAGTATTTCATCGGGCCACGGTTCAGCGCCTTCAATCGCATGTGTCAAGACAATTTCTTTAATTTTTAACTTCGTCAATTGATTCCCTTGAGCTTTCATCCCTTTAATTTCAATGAAGTCAGCAATATTCACTTCATTGTCTGGTAGATTCTTGGTCTCCTTCAGCAACTTATTATAAACGATGCGCACATTTGGTCGATACGCAGTCGATACACTATCCAAATAAGAACCTGCAGATTCACTAATAAATAACACCTTTTTATCTATGGTCACTTCACATTGGAAACGCTTCACAAAATGCAAATCTTTCTCCCCGTCAAAATAGACTGCAGAGATGGCATGGTCTGGGTTCCACTTTTCGATATGGATCATGTCTTCATCAAAGTGATTCGACAAATCGAAATTACTCAAGCGGTATTCTCCCGATTTATATAAAGTCAAAATCTTATCTTCGCCCTTAAATGAACCTAGGAATTTTCCGCGTTCTTCATCATTCAAACGTCCAACAACGGTATCGAACCAAATCTTACGTGCGGCTAATGTTGATCCTCCTACTTCTTTTTGGGTAATGCGCTGAATGATTTCTTTGGTCACGCGATTGCCTGTGCTCTGCCTTGCCTTGATCAATAGATCCCCCATATCAACATCAAAACGCAATCGTTTCAAGTGCGGACGTGGACGAAGTAAAACCGTGACTACCTCACGTTCACCATTGGGATGCACCGAGAAATAAAGCATCTTCGACCCTTTGATTCCACGTGTCAAATCGTATTCGGTGTCGCGTGTGATTGAGTTTACATAGAAGCGTTTCATCATGGTTGATCCACCAACACCATCTTGGTAAATCAGGTGATAAATGGTGCGTTTGTCTCCTTTTTTCCACACATCCGCATGCACAATCCCTTTCCCCACAAATTTCTTGTCCGATACTTTCGTGACCATCATTTTGCCTGTATTGAAGAAAATGATGATGTCGTCGATTTCAGAACAATCATTCACCGATTCCGTTTTCTTCAAACCATAACCGATAAATCCTTCTTCGTAATCAACGTACAATTTCCTATTGGCAATAATGACCTTAGACGCATTGATTGTATCGAAAATCTTAATCTCTGTTTTTCGCTCTTTCCCTTCACCAAATCGTTTTTTCAAGTCTTTGAAGTAGTCAATCGCATATTCGATTAAGTTGGATAGTTTTTCTTTCACTTGAGCCATCTCTTCCTCAATCTTCAACAATACCTCATCTGCTTTACTCCCATCGAAACGCGTAATTCGAATCATAGGAATTTGTGTCAGCTTCTGAAGGTCTTCGTCGACTATTTCACGAATCAATTGTTTCTTAAACTTGTCGAAGCGTTTGTATAGGTATTCGTAAAGTGTTTCGCGGTCACTATAATGCTTGAAATCAATGTACATTTCTTCATTGATGAAGATTTTCTCCAAAGTGGAGAAGTGCCATTGACGTTCCAATTCATCCAAACGAATTTCAAGCTCCAACTTCAGCAAGCGAACCGTATTGTCTGTATTGACTTTTAGGATTTCACTCACCCCCATGAAGCGAGGTGTATCCCTATCAATGATTGAAGAATTCGGAGAAATCGAAATCTCGCAATCTGTAAAAGCATAAAGGGCATCCAATGTTTTATCGGGCGAAACACCCGGAGAAAGGTGGATCATCACTTCCGCATCTGCAGCCGTGTTGTCCTCAATTTTCTTCAGTTTAATCTTTCCTTTGTCATTGGCCTTGATGATCGACTCAATCAAGGAACCTGTCGTGGTCCCGAAGGGGATTTCATGAATGATGAGGGTTTTGTTATCTACCTTTTTAATTTTTGCCCTTACGCGTACCTTTCCGCCGCGAAGTCCGTCGTTGTAATTGGTGAAATCCGCCATTCCTCCATTTGGAAAATCTGGCAAAAACTCCACTTTTTTACCCCGCAAATGGTTGATGGATTGCTCAATAAGCTCAATAAAGTTGTGCGGTAAAAACTTACAGGCCATTCCTACCGCGATTCCTTCCGCACCCTGAGCGAGCAACAAAGGAAACTTCACTGGCAATTGTTCTGGCTCCTTATTTCGTCCGTCATAACTGGATAGCCAGTTCGTTGTTTTTGGATTAAACACCACATGACTTGCAAACTTCGATAAACGTGCTTCGATGTAACGCGCGGCAGCAGCACCATCACCTGTCAGTGTATTTCCCCAGTTACCTTGGCAATCTATAAGTAAATCTTTTTGTCCGAGTTGAACCAAGGCATCCCCTATTGACGCATCCCCGTGAGGGTGATACTTCATGGTGTTTCCAATGATGTTCGCCACCTTGTTGTAACGGCCATCGTCCATTTCCTTCATGGAGTGAAGGATCCGGCGTTGTACAGGCTTTAATCCATCGTGCAATGAAGGAACGGCACGCTCGAGGATCACATAACTCGCATATTCCAAAAACCAGCTTTCATACAAGCCACCCACTGGAACAATCTGCTCATCGACAATCTTACTTTCGAAGGGCTTATTCTCTTCTCCCGAATTGTCGATTGGTTCGTCGATATTCTCTTCTGCCATTTTAAGAAGCTTTTTCTAAATTATCGGAATCTGTTGTTGTGGCTTCAGCCAACTCTTCTACAATATCCTTCTCTACACGAAGATTTTCAATAATAAAGTCTTGACGTTCTGGCGTATTTTTCCCCATATAGTAAGACAATATCGTTTCAATCGAAGCATCCTTGGTCAGAATAACGGGTTCGAGTCGAATGTCGGCACCGATGAAGTGCTTGAATTCATCTGGTGAGATTTCTCCCAATCCTTTAAATCGAGTAATCTCAGGATTCTTTCCCAATTCTTCAATCGCATTCCTCCGTTCATCTTGGGAATAACAATAAATGGTTTTCTTCTTATTTCGAACACGGAAAAGAGGCGTCTGCAAGACATAGACGTGATTTCTCTTTACTAAATCTGGGAAGAACTGCAAGAAGAAGGTCAACAAAAGCATGCGAATGTGCATTCCATCTACATCGGCATCGGTGGCGATTACAATCTTTCCATAACGCAAATTGTCCATGTCCTCCTCGATGTCGAGTGCTGCTTGAACGAGATTAAATTCTTCATTCTCATACACCACTTTTTTCGTTAAACCGTAACAATTAAGCGGTTTACCGCGCAAAGAAAAAACTGCCTGCGTATTGACATCCCTTGATTTCGTGATTGAACCACTCGCAGAATCTCCCTCGGTAATGAACAAGGTTGTTTCTTCACGACGGTCGTCTTTCAAGTCAGTCAAATGTATTCTGCAGTCACGTAATTTTTTATTGTGAAGGCTTGATTTTTTCGCTCGATCACGCGCCAATTTTCGGATACCTGTAAGCTCTTTTCGTTCGCGCTCTGATTGTTTGATTTTACGCTCAATCAGTTCTGCAACATCCGGATTTCTGTGCAGGTAGTTGTCCAATTTCTCTTTCAAGAAATCATTGACAAAGGCCCGTATAGATTTTCCACCTGGTTCAATCTCTTGGGAACCTAGTTTCGTCTTCGTTTGAGATTCAAATACCGGTTCAATCACTTTTACCGCTATCGCAGCCACAATAGATTGACGAATATCTGATGCCTCGTAGTTTTTGTTGTAAAAATCGCGAATGACCTTTGCGACAGACTCCCTAAATGCACTTTGATGCGTTCCTCCTTGGGTGGTGTGCTGTCCATTGACAAAAGAATAGTAATCCTCGCCATAGGTTTTTCCGTGCGTGAAAGCCACTTCAATATCATCCCCTTCCAAATGGATAATCGGATACAGTGGATCTCCATCCATGTTGTTTTCCAACAAATCTTTCAACCCATCCTTTGACTGATATTTATCTCCGTTGTAATACATTGCCAAACCTCTATTCAGGTAGCAATAATTCCACATCATTTTATCGAGATATGCTGTTTTGTAGGCAAACTTCTTGAATATCGTTTCATCGGGAATGAACTCCACATAGGTACCATTTACCTCATCAGTTTTGACGACCGATTCATCCTTGATCAATTCACCTCGCTCAAAAACGGCCTCCTTCTTCTCTCCGTCACGCACCGAATAGACCATGAAATAAGAGGACAGTGCGTTCACTGCTTTTGTACCAACTCCATTCAATCCGACAGATTTCTTAAAGGCTTTGGAATCGTACTTTCCTCCTGTATTGATTTGAGAAACACAATCCACAACTTTCCCTAGCGGAATACCGCGACCATAATCACGCACGGTAACTTTCCCATCTTTCACATGGATATCAACACGTTTGCCATTCCCCATCACGAACTCATCGATGCAATTATCGATAACCTCTTTCACAAGAATATAAATGCCATCATCTGCCGCAGATCCATCCCCTAATTTCCCGATGTACATTCCTGGCCGAAGCCGAATGTGTTCTTTCCAGTCAAGTGAGCGGATGTTGTCTTCTGTATATTGATTTTCTGCCATTGTTTTGAGCACTTTGAGCGTAACTACCAAATTTAATCACACCAAGAGCACAAAACACGTGTGATCCTTGCGACTTTTGAACTATTTTTCGTTGAAAAACCTTGATAAATCAGCAAAAAATGGCCATTTAAACCATATAAAATGAGATTTTGAAAAAATGAGTTGCTTTCAGAGCGAATGCACTAACTGCCCTTTACTTTTCATCAATCCGAAAGACATCCCCATCCTCAACAACGCACGTATTTTCAAAAATAGTTTTCGCTTCCTCAAGATGAACATCTGCAGAATCGTAGCGGGCACTCAAATGTCCCAACAACAAGCGCCCGACACCTGCTTTTGCAGCAATTGTAGCAGCCTGTTTTGCGGTAGAATGAAAGGTGGTTTTGGCTCGATCTTCGTCCATGTCGATAAACGTTGCTTCGTGGTACAAAACGTCCACATTTTTAATGTAAGGAGCAATGCTTTCATCATAACGTGTATCAGAACAAAAGGCATAGGAAAAACTAGGATGAGGCGGCAAGGTAAATTCTTCAAAATCAAATTCATTTCCTTTTTCGTCCACCACATGTTCGCCGCGTTTCAATTTGGGCAAATGTTCAATGAGCAATCCTGAACCTTTGATCGCTTCAGAAATGAGTCGGCGTTCTTTGATTTTTTCACGAATGACAAAGCCATTGGTTGGGATTCGATGTTTCAATGGAAAGGTGTGAATCTCAATCAAATTGTCCTCAAAAATCAACTTGACTTCTTTGCCATTGAGTTTCACGAATTTCAGATCAAAGTCCAATCGGGCACCGGCAATTTCAAGTTGTGAACGAACAATGTTTTCCAATTCTTCGGGACCATAAACCGTGATTCCTTTATCGCGTCCCATCAAATGCATGGTACTCAATAATCCGACTAAGCCAAAAAAATGATCTCCGTGTAAATGAGAAATGAGAATGTGAGAAATGCGCTGAAAACGAATACTATACTTTCGGATTTGCATTTGGGTGCCTTCGCCGCAATCGATGAGAATATGTCGATCGTTGCAAACGATGTATTGTGCTGTTGGATTTCGACGAAATGTAGGCACAGCGGCTCCACTTCCAAGGATTGTTAATTCAAAACTCACTTACGCAAGGCTTCCATTGCGGATGCTTGATCGTTTGTGATGGTCAACACGCGATCGAGCTGAGCAATTTGAATCAACTTCATCACGTTTTCATTGAGTCCACAAAGTGCAAATCGTCCGTTTGTGTCGCGACAAAGTCGGTTAGCAGACAAGATCGCACTAAGCCCAGAAGAGTCACAATAGCGCGTCTCACTCATGTCGATGACCATGTTGTTTACTCCGTTTTTATTCAGCACCAACAACTCAGACTTCAATTCTGAAGCATTCGAAGCATCCAATTTTTCCACTTTCGTTTTTACGACTGCCTCGTTTTTATTTTGTGTTGTTTCGAAGTTCATTATGTTTGGTTGTTTAGTCAAAAATAACATTTTTTGATTTAAAGCAATGCAAGAGTTTTACAAATCGTTTTGCTTTGCACTGTATGGCATTATCTTCCAATTTTTGATGCCAGCAAATAAATGACGGCCATGCGCACCGCAACACCATTTTCCACCTGATCTAAAATGATGGATTGATCAGAATCCGCAACATCACTCGTAATCTCAACACCTCGATTGATTGGGCCTGGGTGCATGACGATAATTTTTTTGGTCAGTGAATCTAAGATTTCTTTGGTCAAACCAAATTGCATGGAATATTCACGCAAGGAAGGAAAAAATTTTATGTCTTGACGCTCAAGCTGAATGCGCAACATATTGGCTACATCGCACCACTCGAGTGCTTTTCTTAAGTTGTGTTCCACCAAGACCCCCAATTCGTGAATGTATTTAGGAATTAAGGTTGTTGGTCCGCAAACCATCACTTCGGCGCCTAATTTTTGCAAGCAATAAATGTTTGAAAGTGCGACACGAGAATGAAGAATATCTCCTACAATAACCACCTTTTTCCCTTCAACTGATCCCAATCTTTCTCGAATGGAAAACGCATCTAAGAGTGCTTGAGTTGGATGTTCATGTGTCCCATCACCGGCATTTACGACTCTAGCATTGACCCTTTCAGATAAAAATTTGGCAGCGCCAGGATTCGGATGACGCATGACCACCATATCCACTTTCATGGACAAAATATTGTTCACGGTATCGATCAGAGTTTCACCCTTTTTCACCGAACTGCTCGATGCACTAAAGTTGACTACGTCTGCAGACAAGCGTTTTTCAGCAAGTTCGAAAGACAGGCGCGTGCGGGTAGAGTTTTCAAAAAACAGATTGGCAATGGTAATATCTCGAAGTGAAGGCACCTTCTTGATTGGTCGATTGATGACCTCTTTGAAACTATCTGCCGTCTTGAAAATCAATTCAATATCTTCCCGGGTAAGGTCCCGAATTCCCGTGAGATGATCAACGCTCAGATTATTCATTGGTGTCAGGTGTAAATAAGACTACTTTATCTTCTCCTTCAATTTCTTTCCACTCTACAGAAACGCGTTCCTTTGACAAGGTGTCCACACTTTTTCCGATGTAATTGGCTTGAATGGGCAAATCTCTATTGAAACGACGGTCAACCAACGTCAACAACTCGACCTTTTTCGGTCGGCCAAAGGCAAGTAAGGCATCCAAACCTGCACGAATTGTACGTCCAGTAAAAAGTACGTCATCTACAAGTACCACTTGCTTATTTTCAATGACGAAATCGATGTTCGTCACGCTTGGAATGATTGCTTTTTCACGTCGTCGAAAATCATCCCGGTAAAAGGTGATATCAAGATTCCCGCACAAAATTTCCTTTCCTAGGATACGCTCCAGCTCCGCTTTCAAGCGCACAAGCACATGAATTCCACGAGGTTGAAGACCAATTAAAAC
>CAMBMC010000062.1 GCA_945868555.1 Chitinophaga pinensis
AACTCCATTTACAGTATCTGTTGACCTTAATGGGCACGGATGCACCACGGGTATTTCAGCCAGTGATCGATCAAAAACCATTCAAGCCTTAATCAATCCAGCTACTCATCCCGATGAACTCGGAAAACCAGGACATATCTTTCCTTTACGTGCCAAAAAAGGTGGTGTGTTGCGCCGAGCTGGACATACTGAAGCAGCAATTGACCTTTCTCGCCTCGCCGGATTTGAGCCAGCTGGAGTGATCGTTGAGATTCTGAATGAAGATGGAACAATGGCGCGACTGCCTGAATTGATGGAGATTGCAGAGAAATTCTCCTTGAAAATTGTTTCCATTGAGGACTTGATCGAATACCGCATTAAAAATGAATCCTTGATTGAGCGCTTGGTGAATGTAAAAATGCCCACCGAACATGGCAACTTTCAATTACACGCTTTCAGAGATACAAATTCGAGACAAGAGCACCTTGCTCTGGTAAAAGGGACATGGGAAAAGGATGAACCAGTGCTTATACGCGTTCACTCTTCTTGCCTTACCGGCGATATCTTTGGTTCTTGCCGTTGTGATTGTGGCCCTCAACTTCATAAAGCTATGGACATGATAGAAGCTGCTGGAAAAGGAGTCATTATCTACATGAATCAAGAAGGTAGAGGTATCGGATTAATCAACAAACTGAAAGCCTACGAACTTCAAGAACAAGGATACGACACGATGGAGGCCAATGTGAAATTGGGTTTCAAAGCCGACGAGCGTGATTATGGCATCGGAGCACAAATCATCCGTGACTTGGGTGTTAAAAAAATGCGTTTGCTCACCAACAACCCAACGAAGCGAACAGGATTGGTTGGTTACGGTTTAGAGATTGTTGAATCAGTTCCATTAGAGATTGAAAGTAATATACATAACGAGTTGTATATGAAGACGAAGCGTGATAAAATGGGGCATACCTTAAAAATGAATAAATGATTTTAGTTGCCAAGAATATTCACAAATCATACACTGATTTACACATTCTGAAAGGCATTGATTTGTCGGTAGAAAAAGGTGAAATTCTGGCTATTGTTGGATCTTCTGGAGCTGGAAAAACGACCTTGCTTCAAATTTTAGGAACATTAGACACCCCTGATCAAGGAACTCTAGAAATTGATGGAACAAATCCATTTACATTAAATGGCAAGAAATTGTCAGCCTTTCGAAACCAAGAAATTTCATTCATCTTTCAGTTTCATCAATTGCTCCCTGAATTTACAGCGGTTGAAAACGTCATGCTTCCCGCTTTGATTAAAGGTATCAGCATGCAAGAAGCGAGAAATGAAGCCTTGGTTTTGCTCGATCGCCTTGGATTAAAAGATCGCGCCGACCATAAACCTTCCGAATTGTCTGGTGGTGAACAACAAAGAACAGCGGTTTGCAGAGCACTCATCAACAAACCAAAAATCATTTTTGCAGATGAGCCTTCAGGGAATTTGGATTCTCAAAACGCCGCAGAATTGCATGCCCTTTTCATTCAGCTACGCGATGAATTTAATCAAACGGTTATTATCGTAACACACAACGATTCGCTCGCCCGAATGGCAGATCGCATGTTGACCATGCGCGATGGTGTATTTGTTCAAAATGACTGATCAAGAACTCAAAGAATTTCTCGATTTCAAGGCCGAACAGTACGAAAACTTGGCTTTCATTTCATCTGACCCCATTCAGCTTCCACATCGTTTTGAACGCAAAGAAGACATAGAAATCATAGCATTTCTGGTATCGACAATTGCATGGGGAACGCGAAAGGGAATTATTTCAAGTGGTGAAAAGTTGATTGAAATCATGGAGAATGAACCCTTATCCTTCATCCATACCTACTCACCAAAAAGACTCAAAAACAGCTCATTTGTTCACCGAACATTTAATGTTGCTGACTTAAATCAATTCTTTCTTTCTCTTCAACGCATTTATAAGAACTCAAACTTGGAAGAATGTTTCTCATCCCATTCAGAAATAGAAGGTGTCAAAGGTAGAATTGCAAATTTTCGAAGTACATTTTTTCAAACAGATGATTTACAACGCAGCATGAAGCATGTTTCTGATCCACTGCGCAATTCGGCGTGTAAACGCATCAACATGTATTTGCGATGGATGGTTCGTGACGCTTCGAAAGGTGTTGATTTTGGGTTATGGAAGAGAATTCCAAGATCCGAATTGTACGTTCCGCTTGATGTTCACACCTCACGAAATGCCCGAAACCTTGGGCTTTTATCAAGAAAACAAGACGACTGGAAAGCGCTGGATGAGTTGATGCTTCGTTTGCGAGAATTCGATTCCAATGACCCAGCCAAATACGATTTCGCACTATTTGGCATTGGCGCCTTCGAAAAGTTTTAAGAAAGCCAAAGGAATAGCTAGTTCAAAGCACATTTTTTACTATTTTTGAGTCATGAAATTTGTCTATCCTGAATTTCTTTGGTCCCTATTCTCTCTTGCGATCCCGATTATTATTCATTTATTCAATTTCAGAAAGTATAAAATCTTGTACTTCTCTAGTCTCAAGTTCATTCAACGGCTTGAGCAACAAACACGATCCACACAACGATTAAAGCATTTACTCATCCTGGCCTTGCGGCTTTTGGCGCTTACAGCTCTCATCATTGCCTTCGCTCAACCCTATAAGGTTGTTGAAAACAGTCAGGCAAAAGGTGGTAGTCCAGTTTTAGCGATTTACATAGATAACTCATTCTCTATGACCGCCAAAGGGGCTGAAGGGGAACTTATCTCAGAAGCCTGTGAATCAGCGCGCGGCATCGTCATGAAGGCTGCAGCGGATGTGCGTGTACTCCTAAATACCAATACTATGGGAGGGATTGAACAACGTTTAATCACCAAAGCTGAGGCCCTTGAAATGATCGATAAAATCAAGCCAATCGCCTTAAATCGTTCCGTCGACAATGTATTGGATTGGCAGCGTAGCTTTCTAGACCGAGAAGAAGAATCTGGTGAAAAACTCGGTTCTCGTCAATACCTCATTTTATCGGATTTCCAAAAATCAACCAGCAAATTTAAAAACATCAAAAAAGACAAAGTTGGCTTTTATTACCCCATTCAATTTACACCTCAAGAACAAGGTAATCTTTTCATTGATTCCGTTTGGTTTTCTACACCTATTCACCGCGCAGGTCAAAACAGTGAGTTGACTGTGCGAATGATTAATTCCGGAAAAGAGTCCTTGACCAATGCGGAGTTGTCCTTTAAGAGCAGTTCAATTCGCAGAGATGTTTTTGTTGACCTCCCAGCGGGAAAACAAGTTGAAACAGTCATTAATTTCACGGAGAAACAAACAGGTTATCAGTCAGCAATCCTGACCATCAATGACAAACAATTGTTTTGGGACGATGATTTTTTCTTTTCTTGGTACACAGACAACGAGACAAAAATTTTAGTGATCAATGGTGAAGATGCTTCATCTTCTGTTGCTCAGGTATATGCGCTCGAACAATTTTACGGTGTGACCTCCATCAATCAGAATGAATACACAACCAATCAACTTAAAGGTGTTGACTTGGTTTTTCTTAATGGGGTGAATGAGGTGCCGTCATCGCTCGCTTCGGACCTGAAATCATTTGCGGAAACTGGCGGAACTCTGGCACTTTTTCCAGGAGCTAAGTGCGCAATGGACTCATGGAATTCGCTGCTTTCAGAAATTCAAATGCCTTCCATCACTGGCAAATTTTCAAGTGGAGTAAAAATTGATCGTTTGGAATATGACGATGCCTTTTTCTATGGCATGTTTGAAAAGAAAAAAAATGATTTAAACCTTCCAGCCATTAAACAGGCTTATCGCACATCTAAACCAGCCAATGCTCAAGTGTATGAACTCATTCACTTGCAAAATGGTGCACCTTTACTTATGAGATCAGGCGGGTCGATGAATGCCTTTTTGTTCGCAAGTGCTTTAACAGATGACTTCGGAAGTTTTACAGACGACGCCCTTTTTCCTGCCATTGTCTTGCGCATCGCAGAAATGAGTCAGCGAAAAGCGCCAAACGCACTTACCATTGGAAAAGAATCTGTTTTTCCACTTTATAAAAAGAACGAAGGAGAAAGCCCAATCCATCTCAAAAATGGCAAAATTGATTTCATTCCAATGACACGTGTTCAAGGACAAATCACCTACATTTCATTAAGCGGAAATCAAGCCCTAGAAAATTTAACTGCGGGTACCTACTCCATTGTTGATGAAAAGCCAGAAGGCATGCTTTCGTTGAATTACGACCGAGTGGAATCGAATACAGAATGTTTAACCGAAAATGAAATCATTGAAGGCCTTGAAGCTTGTGGTTTAGAAAATGTGACGTATACAGAAGTGAATGAAGGAAATACAATGGCAAAAATTGACATTGAAAAACCTCGTGAGTACTGGAAACTATTTATTTTGTTGGGCCTGATCTTCCTTATTGGAGAAATGCTCGTTCTTAAGTTTTGGAAATAATAGATTATGAAGATTCTAATTAAAAAAGCAAGCATCATCGATTCGTCCTCTGCACACAATGGAACAGTTAACGATGTTTTGATTAATGACGGAAGAATTGAACGCATCGCAATAGAAATTAATTTGGACGATGCACATGTGATTGAAGGAAGTAACCTTCATATTTCTCAGGGTTGGGTTGATTTAAAAGCAGATTTTTGTGATCCAGGAGAGGAGCACAAGGAGACCATTTCTTCTGGTTTAGATGCTGCAGCTGCCGGAGGATATACCCATGTTTGTGTCTTGCCTTCCACCCACCCTGTGGTTGATGGAAAAACCTTGATTGAATACATGCTTCGTCGAGGGGAAAACCATGTCACTTCAATACATCCAATTGGATCTATCACCCAGCAGATGAAAGGCGAAACGCTTTCTGAGATGTACGATATGCAGCAGTCAGGTGTTGCACTTTTTTCGGACGACAATCTACCTGTTAGTTCGGGCATCATGTTCAGAGCACTTCTTTACGCTAAGAATTTTCATGGGACAATCGTAGCCTTTTCGAGAGATGCATCAATTGCAGGCAATGGGATGGTCAATGAGGGCGAGGCGTCAACGAAAACTGGATTGAAAGCCGATGCGGATGTTGCAGAAGTTATTCAATTGGAACGAAACTTACGCCTACTTGAATACACAAATGGTAAAATACATTTAACAGGAATCTCTTGCGCTGAAAGTGTTTCACTGGTGCGCCAAGCGAAGGCAAAAGGACTTCATGTGACCTGTGATGTCCATGTGATGAATTTAATCTTCAATGAAACGGCTGTACTCGACTTCGACACCAACCACAAAGTAATGCCTCCATACCGACGAGAGGCAGACCGAAAAGCACTATGGGCAGGATTGGCCGACGGGACTATTGACACCATTGTATCCGACCATCGGCCGCACGACACCGAAGAAAAAGATGTTGAATTTGACCATGCATCGTTTGGATCACTTAACCTTCAGACCGTTTTTGGAAGTTTGGGGACTTGTGAAGAATTCAATTTACACGCTTTTATTCAGGCGGTTTCAATCAATGCTCGAACGATTGCTGGCATTCAAACCAACCCACTTTCAGAAGGTTCAAAAGCAGATCTTACGGTATTTTCACCCAACACCTCTTGGACTTTTACCACCAACGACGTTTTGTCAGGTACTAAAAACACCCCTTTTATTGGTTATGAATTACGAGGTGTGGTTCACGGTGTTGTGAATAATGGTAAATTAGTACACAAGGAAGATTAACTATGTCAAAGAAAAAATCCTTTTTGCGTCAATTTTGGCAAGAGAAAAAAATGGTTGGTGCGATGGCTCCAAGTTCTCGATTTCTTGCGCAAAAAATGCTCAAGGACATTGACTTTGAAACGGCAAGAGTAATCATTGAACTAGGTCCTGGAACGGGTGTGTTTACCGATAAAATCCTAGAATTCATGCATCCCGATGCTCAATTGTTGGTGTTTGAACTCAACGACCATTTCATGGATCAACTTCAAGCACGCTACACAGACCCTAGAGTTCATTTGATTCACGACAGCGCTGAAAAAATTCAGGAATACCTTCACAAAAATGGACTAAGGCATGCAGATGTTGTTGTATCCTCCCTCCCATTGGCGAACTTCCCGAAAGAATTGAGAGATTCCATTTTGAGAGCTGCTGATGATGCACTTGTTGAAAATGGGCACTATGTGCAGTTTCAATATTCGCTTCAATCCAAAAAACAGATCCAAAAGGTTTTTAGAAAAACCAAAATCCGTTTTACCCCTTTGAATTTCCCTCCTGCGTTTGTTTATGCGTGTAGGAAGTAGATAAGGACGAAAGACCGCTTCGCTTAAAGACAAAAGACCACTGCGTTTAAAGACGAAAGGAACAATAACTTACCCAAATTTTATCACTTGTCTATCAGTCCTTTGTCTCTTGTCCCTTGTGCTAAATTCTTAAAATCTTGACATCTTTCGTCTCCATGGTGTCTTCGATACTTCCTTCGGAAGCTCAGTCACCGAAGTATGATCAAGTCTTTTGTCTCCATGGTGACTTCGAGACTTCCTTCGGAACCTCAGCCACCGAAGTATGATCAAATCCTTTGTCTTTTGTCTTTTGTCTTAAAATCCTAATGTCTTGACATCTAACATCTACATGTCAAACCCTCCGCCTTCACCGCCAGATTGCTTCTTGTTGGACATTTCAAGTTTTCCAAATTTGTAGGAAAAGGTCAAGAAATACTTGCGCGTCAACCATTTAAATTCAACAACTTGATCGATTCCTGGTTGATCCACAGTCATGTAAAACCCTTGTCGGTTAAAAATATCTGTCACTTTGAAGCCAAGCGACCACTTGCCATCATCGAAGGTCTTTTCACCTGAAATGTCGATTGGTCCGCGGCGCTGAGCTCTACCTTGAACAGATATTCTTGGAGCGTTGTAGGCTGCGTTGACTTGAATGGATGCTGTTTTTTCCCAAAATTCAACAGTACCCGCATACTTCACATTCCAATTGATCCCGTTTACATTCCAATTCACTCCCGGCGTGTTGTCCACGTATTGAATGTAATTCGCATTGGCTGAGATCGTATTTTTCCACCACTTGAAGGGTTTAACGACCGCGATGAACTCAAGTCCAAGCGAATGACTTTTATCGATATTTGCGAAAGTAACGGCAGCCGTATTGTTGCTGTAAAACTCTTTCACTCGCGTAATCACGCCAGTTGTATACCGATAAAACACACTTGTCGTAAGTGTCACTTTTTTCATTTCATTGGAGTAACCCAAATCGTATGAATCGATGTATTCTGGCTGTAAGTATGGATTCCCCCTTCTTAAATTAAAAGGATCTGAATAATTCGTGAATGGATTTAAATCCCCAGAATTTGCTCGGTTGATCCTCCGCGAATAACTCAAACTCATTTCAGATTTTGGCGCAAATGCGTAGCGCAAATGCGCTGAAGGAAAGAAATTGAAGTAGTCGTTGACAATGCGAATGCTATCACTCACTAATTCTGGAATCTGGTAGGCTTTTTCAATTCGAATTCCACCTTGGTATTTTATTTTTCCGATCTGCTGACCAAAAATCCCATAGGCGCTAAAAATCTGTTCGTTATACCGGTAAAGAAAATTGGCCAATGTATCTTGAAAAAAAGCACCTGCTGCGGGATCAAAGGTCTCTGACAGGGTATTAACTTCTTGATGACGGATAATCGTTTTTACTCCTGTTTCTAAACGCGCACCAATTTTTGGATAGAGGTAGGTAAAATCGACCTGTCCAGTGGTGATGTTGTTTTTTTCCTTGTTGAACAATTGCTGCTGAGTAGAAACAAAAATTGGTGTAATGGAATCAGATGCAAAATAGGTTTGTCCGTAATATCCTTCAATATCCTCCCTCCCCAAGGATTGGTTTAAATCGACAACGATGTTTCCTCGATCCTCCTTTAAATCATAGCGGTAGTTCAGGTTAAAATCGTAATTGTGCTGTTGTGTTGGATCCTCTGAAGTACGTTTCCACAAGTCCGTTTGACCTGCTATTCCTTGAGAACGAGAATTCCATTGTTCACCTGTCCGATTGCGCTGTCCGACATTCCCTGTTGCGGAAAAACCTAGAACATGTCGTGTTTTTAAATAAAAATCTGCTCCAAATCGGAATGTATTGCCAGAATTTAAGTCCGTACCTATTCGATCTTGTCGAATGGATGTAACACTATCGTTGGCATCCACTTGGCGCAAGTAGGAATAACTATTTCTGTATCCAGACATGTATCGTCCTGAATAACTTCCGTAAACATTAAAAAAGCCATTTCGGTAACTTAAGGAGGCCCCACCGTCAGCAACATTTCCGCCCGACAAGTCACCTGAACCAACTGAACCGTTAATCATTCCGTTGAATCCCTTCAGTTTATTCTTTTTCAATACAATATTTATGATTCCTGAAGTGCCGTCTGGATCGTACTTTGCCGATGGATTGGTAACCACCTCAATGCGTTCAATTGACCCAGCTGGTAAAGCATCCAACAATGTTTTTCCATTTCCTCCAGACAAGGCACTTGGACGACCATCAATCAAAATCGTGACTGATCCATCTCCACGCAAGGTGACACGTCCTTCTTGATCCAATTCGACCGAAGGAACATTGCTCAACACATCATTTGCCGTCCCTCCTCGAACCGATAAGTCTTCTCCGACATTGTAGATTTTCTTATCAATGCCAGCTTTCAACACATCAAGATTTGCCGATGCTTTCACCTCTCCAAGGGTTTGTACTTCAAGCTTTAATTTTACCGTTCCTGCATTGGCTACTTTTAAACTCGTTGACAATTTAATGTCATCAACTCGCTCTGGCTTAAAATCTGTGAAAGTAAACAGCGCATAGAAATTCCCGTAAGGAAGATTCTCCAAGATGAATTTCCCTTCCTCATCTGTGTAAATTCCAGCGATAACAGTTGAATCTTTTACAGAGAACAAGCGCACAACAACAAACTCTATGGCCTGATTGCTTTCTAGGTCAACCACACGTCCTGAAAATACACCATCACCCGTTGGATTTTTACCTGGTTGAGCAAATACCCCTAGAGAACAAAATAGTAAGGCAATAAAAAGTGAAAGTTGACGCATGTAAGAAACTTGAATTTTAAAACAAAGGTAATCTGATTATCGGTCTTTAATGAACTAAATTAAGCGTTGTGCTCGTATGATTCACGCAATTTATCCAACAAATCACTCAATTGAGCAGCCTCTTGATCACTGATCATTGGATGAGTTAAATGAGAAAAATCAGGGGTTTCATCAATTTGACTCAACAATTCTTGGCCTAAATCACTGATGTTCAAATACACGACTCTGCGATCTTGTTCACAGCGAATGCGCGCAATCAAACCTTTATCAATAAGCTTGTCCATCAACCGTGTGGTATTGGGCGAACGTTCAATCATCCGGTCTTTCACCGTATTCACATTAATTGGTCCCTTTGCCCCTCGCAAAATCCGTAAAATATTGAACTGAGGCATGGTCAAATCAAAACGATCCATGAACTGTTGCTGATAAGCTGCAATAACATTGGAAGTAATCCTTAGGTTGATAATCGCCTTTTGTTGTTCCGAGGAAAAATTGGCTTGAACGCGCACTTCGATTTTCATGGTGTAAAATTAACTACCATGGTAATAACTTCAAATGAAAATCAATTATTTATTTCCTCTTTCTTACATCCACATGAAATCAAAATCAGATAAAAGAGGCAACTCATCAAACTGAATTGTAATAAGATGTTCCCCTGGAAGCAAATCAATGAAATTCTCAGAGAACTGAACCCCAACTTCATCTGAAAACAACCAGAAATGATGCAAGTACTTTGTATTCTCAATTTTAATGAGTGCTGTTTTGCTCTCTTTATCTGCGGATAAAAAAACAATGTTGATGTCTTTTCGTTCGGCCTTATTGCGATTTGATGGTAATCTTGAAAAAGTTCGGGTGTGATTAATCCCTTGCTCATCATTCCACTCAAAGCAGACCACACAATTCTTATTTTTTAATTCTCCGATAAAGCAAGGCGTGGAAAGCAGGATACTTTTTGCTCCATCAAATTCATGAGTAAAGTCCTTTTCACAAAGTGTTTTACCTGCCAAATCAGTCACTTTCATTTTGATGGTACACGTGAATTTCTCTGGGGAATCATTGATCAAATGGTAGGCTTCGTAATCCTCCGTGTTCACCGCACTAACGACAGCAACATCCTGATAATCCTGTGTAATTCTATAATGCAGCGCTTTCTTGTTCCAATAATGATCGATGCTTGACCATGTCGGTGCGGGCCAGCAATCGTTCAACTGCCAATACAATGTTCCCATACATCGAGGTGCATCCAAGCGATGACCTGTCACTGCCATTCCAACAGCTTCTGCTTGAGTCAACTGGGAATAATAAACAAACTCACGAAATGTTTTTGGTTGGCCAAACATGAGTTTTGCATGTTTCAGAATCATTCCGTTACCTACATAACTTTTCTGATGGTGTTTCATCACGGCTGAATCTAATGCCCATTGACTTTCGTGCGCAAACATCAACAAGCTTGAAAATTCAGGAAAACTTTGGAAGCCAAACTCTGCGTTGAAGCGTCCAATTTTCGTTGCAAAATTGCTCATGGGATCTTTGCCGTGCCACACTCCCCAATAATGCTGTGAACCACTGTTGTAATACTCTTCT
>CAMBMC010000063.1 GCA_945868555.1 Chitinophaga pinensis
AAAAAGAAAGCAAACACCAAAAACTCATGGTTGCGGACTCGCCGAATGCGCTGCCTCAAACGTCCTGAAAAAAGAAATCGTGCTGTAAGATAGATGATCAAAATACTTTCAATTCCATTCAAAATAAGTGAAACTGACAAGGCTTCCCAAATGTATGGACGATAAAAACCGGCCAGCACTGAATTTGGAAATGCCAGTGCCATGCCTACTGGAGAATAGTCAGTTATTCCGAGATCATACCGATTTGTTCCATATGATTTATTGTTTGTCATGTCATCATTGATAATTGCAGCTTCCTGGATGTATTCATCCGCAATGGATGTTTGAAAGAAAAGAAGGATGGACGAAATGGAAATTGCTGCGATCAGCATGCGCAAGAGTGATCTTGCAAGGCCGTTGGATCCAAATTTTTTTCCAAGTCGCGCACTGTAAGCGAAAAGCAACGGAGCCAAAACCGTAAGTATCATAAATGAACGTACACGGTACATGACGTACAAACAAATGAGCAACACGATCCAATTCTTTATGCTGCTTTTTTTGTCGGGTGAGAGGATTTGGTAAACATTCACTAAAAAGTAACACACGCTAATCCACATGAAGCTGTCTTTTGATATTCCAGCACACCAGAAACTCAATGAGGGAATGAAGAAGATTGCAATGGCCAAGATTTGGTCTGAATGCAAATTATAGGACCGTACCAACTCAAAAAGTTTCCACGAAGCATTGGTGGTAATAAATGCAAAAATCAGAGAAAGCATGATGTAGCCTTTATAGCTTACAAACGTAAAAATTGAGACCACTTTACAGACAAAAAAACTAGGTATTTCGCCATAGACATGTCCGTCGGGAATACCAGTAGTGGTGTCAAAATTTTTAAATTGGCCGCCTTCAATTGGGTCAGAAAAAAGTTCGCTAAAATACATGAATGGATCCTTCCAAAACAAATTGTTAAGTTTCACTGCCCCATCCCAAAATCCAATGGAGTCTCCTCCAGCCCCATATTCGATAATGTAAAACATACAATTGGCCATCACAAATAGCGTTATGAAGGCAAAGGCGCGTGGATAATATTTGTAATAGTCCAAATGCGAATTTCTGCGTTTCTTCAGGAAGATAAGAATGAAAATGATGCCAAGTCCAAATAGAGTCGCAAGGATATCGAGTGGGGTGAAAAACTCAAAATTCCGATCAATGTAAAATTGCGCCGAACTATTATTCAATTCTCTTTCTTTTTTTCAAAGGTAGGCATTTTCTTTTTTTATCTCTTATTGGTGGTGGTAGGGCTCGCCGCGTTGGATGGTCATGGCGCGGTACAACTGTTCGAAAAAGATCATGCGCACCATCTGATGGGAAAAGGTCATCTCAGATAAACTGATTTTACCCGCTGCTTGCGCATAAACGTCATCTGAAAATCCGTAAGCCCCGCCAATGACAAAGACAAGTGCTTTTCCACCAGCGTTGAATCGTGCAGTCAAAAATTCTGAAAATCCAAGCGATGAATAGGTCTTGCCGCGTTCGTCCATCAGGTACAAATGCTCAGCACTTCCAATTCGCTCTAGAATCTCTTTCCCCTCCAATTCTTTGATTTGCTGTTCGGAAAGATTCTTCTGGTTTTTTAGGTCGGGAATTTCAATGCGCTCAACAGCAATGTAATGCTTCAAGCGGCCTAAATATTCCTGCTCCCCATCCTCCAAAAACTTCTTCCCTGTTTTGCCAATACAGATGATTTTTATTTTCATGCCTCGAATTTACACCATCAAGATAAATGAATGTTAGGTCTAAGGGCAAAGATTTCTACCAGAATACCTTAACAACTTTTTTTAAGGCACTATTTTTGCTAATTTCGGCCGTTCAAAAAACAACGATAGTTATGAGTGTTGTCTATTCTTTTCTTCTAGGGCTTATCTTGAGTGTTCATTTTCAAAGTGATATTCCCTATTCAACCATAGAAAATGCCTTTGCTACAAATGATGCGCAAGACATTACAGCACTTGGAAAGGAGAAAATCCTGATCAACATCCTAGGAAAAGAAGGGGTGTATAGTCAATCTCAAGCCAATTTGGTGCTTAAAGATTTCTTCACCAAAAAACCTGGCTCATCCTTTAAGTTTATTTTTAAAGGCAAGGAAGCATCCGATGGTTCGTTCGCCATTGGAACCTATCAATCCAAATCGGAAGAATTTCGCGTCACCATTCACTTTAAAAAGGTAAGCGGAGATTTCTTAATCGAAAGCCTCTCCATCGAAAAATCGTAGTTTAGTTGGTAGTAAATCGTGGCTTCGAGTCTGCTATCGCACCTTAGCCACCAAACTCGTCATTAGTCATTAGTAATTAGTAATTGATCATCTGTAATTAGTCATTAGTAATTAGATTTCATTCTTCATTTTTAATTTTTAACTCATTAAAATGCTCTACGACATCATCGACAACGCACTCCGCGAGGACATTGGCTCGGGCGACCACTCCACATTGTCGTGTGTGCCAAAAAACGCCCAAGGTTCAGCTCGATTAATCATCAAAGAAGATGGTGTACTTGCTGGGGTAGAATTGGCGCAGATTATTTTTCACCGTTTCGACCCTACATTGAAGATTGAAGTTTTTTTGGAAGATGGCGCACACGTGAAAAAAGGGGATGTGGCCTTTGTGGTTGAAGGCAGCTCAAGATCCATTCTTACCACAGAACGCCTTGTCTTGAATTTCATGCAACGAATGAGTGGAATCGCTACTCAAACTGCGCGCATCATTGAATTGATCAAAGACACGAATACACAACTCCTAGATACCCGAAAAACAACGCCTGGAATTCGTTACATGGAAAAATGGGCGGTCAGAATTGGAGGTGCAGTGAATCACCGTTTCGGCTTGTACGATATGATCATGCTCAAAGACAACCATGTCGATTATGCCGGAGGAATTGAACCAGCGATTGTGCAAGCGCAACAGTACATTCAGAACCATCAACTGGACATAAAAATTGAAGTGGAAGTAAGAAACGAAAAGGAATTGAATGAAGTGATTGCAGTAGGTGGCGTGCAGCGCATCATGCTCGACAACTTTTCTCCAGAAAGAATCGCAGCAGTATTACCAACGATCCCAAAAGAATTTGAGGTGGAAGCATCAGGCGGCATAACCATAGACAATATCCGTGCTTACGCTGAAACGGGCGTGCACTTCATTTCCGTTGGGGCATTGACCCACAGCGTAAAAAGCATGGATATGTCGTTGAAGGCTTCTTTGGAGTATTGAACATAGAACATATTCTATCAGCGTAGCGGTCCTTTTTTTTAGTTACTAATTACCAATTACCAATTACTAATTACGAATGACGAGTTACGAATTACGAATTTGGTGGCTCCACCGCAGCGGTCTATGCTCTATTAGCGTAGCGGTCTATTGTCTTTAAACCTTGACATCCAACAAAGCTTTATAAGCCCGCACATCCAACAAAAAGTCTATATCCTCCTCCAATTTATTTCCAATCACAACAACTGAAGCTCCAGCCTTGTGCAATGCATCAATTTCCTCGATCTGACGAATACCCCCGCCAACAATGATTGGAAGTCCAAGGTCGCTGATCGTTTGAATGCATTTCTCTGAAACACGATCTTTCGCTCCGCTGCCAGCATCAAGATAAAGCAGCTGCATGCCAAGTAGCTTTCCTGCCAATGCTGTGTTGCGAATAATCGAGAACGAATCGCCCGGAATCGGAGACGTTTGACTAACATAAGCCACAGACGATTTAGTTCCTCCCTCAATTAAGATGTACCCAGTTGGAAGAACCTCTATGTTCATCTCTGACAATTCGTGTGCAGCAGAAATATGATGTCCGATCAAATAATCTGGATTTCTACCAGAAATTAAACTGAGAAATAAAATGGCATCGGCTTCATCTGAAATTTGATGAAATGATCCAGGAAAAATAATCAGCGGTATGTTCGAACGTGAACGAATCGCTGAAATTGTTTGTTGAAATTCATTCCGACTAACGGTGCTTCCACCAACAAACACATAATCGACTTTAGCGAAACTGGCCTTTTCGAGTAGCGCAAACAATTTTTCACCATTGTCGCATTTCTCTGGATCGATGAGAACGGCAATTCCTTTTGAAATTTCCCTGAAAGACTCAAGATATGGTTTTGTCATTCTTCCTGCAATGCGTTAATGTTGACTGATACGACCAAGTCATCAAGCGTAAAAATAGAGATTTCAGTATGAAGAATTTTATCTCCTGAATGAATTCTCCCTTTCCACAGATTTTTTTCGAGTCGTGACAGATGCAATTCTGTGCTGAAGAGTATTCCTTTTCTTCCGGCTATTTTATAGAGTGCCTCTTTTCCAGACCATACCTTGGTCATGTCAATAACCGAAGAACTGTCCAATGCCTTAGCTTCAGCGGTGGACAAAAACTTGGATGAAAGTTTTACCAATCGTGCATCAATTTTTTCTAAATCAAGCCCCACGGGAAAATCTTTTGAGAAGGCGATTCCAACGACGCCCTTAGCATGACTAATCGAAATAAATCCCTCGTCCTCTATATAAGGTGCACCAAGGACATCATAATGTATGTGTGTAAATCCAAAAATGCGGTGACGTAAGATCCGCGTTGCCACAAATTCCATCTTGCGCTTGATGTGCGTGAAGGTAAAGTAGCGTTCTGTTTCTTGATCGGTGAGATGGTCCAAATAATCAGCAGGGTCAAATGCCTCATAGCGCAACAAATGAATGTTGACTGAATCAATTGAATGTATTTCTTGTTTGAACTGCACTGAATTCCCTTTTTACAAATGAACTCATTTTTTTAAAGAAAATTTAGTTGAAAGAAAATTAACAATGAAAAGAGTGCAATCCCTTAATAATGTTGGGTTAGCAATTTGATATTCGTGTCGTGTCACAAAAAATGTTGATTTTAATTTTTTTTAACACTTCGGTAAAGCCAACGATTTTTTCTATATTTATCGGCTTAAAAGCGACAAACTAGTTGAATGTCTAAACTAAACGTATGTTACAAAAATTAAACTTTTTTTTAGTAAGTATCTTTTTTACAGCGACTTGCGCCTTCGCTCAGACGGGCTTGGGTACTGTAAAAGGAACTGTGAAAGATGGTGACACGAAGCAACCAATTCCTTTCTGTAAGGTGGTCTTGCTTCAGAGTGGATCTGTTAAAGGTGGGGCTAACACGGATTTTGATGGTAAGTTTATCATCAACTCGGTACAGGCAGGTGAATATGATGTCGAAGTGCGCAACGAGACAGAGGGTTACCAACCATCAGTTTTAACGGGTGTGATCATCGTAGGAGATAAAATCCGATTCTTGGATAATCTTGAAGTGTCGAAAGCGAAAAACATTCAGGAAATTGAAGAGATGAAGGTTGTTGCCTTTAAGGTGCCATTGATCGATAAAGATGGTGGAGCTTCTGGTTCGACAGTCACACGTGAAGATATCGCTCGTCTCCCCGTTCGTTCAGCAGCAGGTGTTGCGTCAACGGTAGGTGGGGTAAATACAGATGAAGGGTCTGGTTCGATCTCCGTTCGTGGATCTCGTTCTGACGGTACTTACTTCTATATAGATGGTATCAAGGTACGTGGTTCAGCTAACCTTCCAAAGTCTGCGATTGAAGAGGTGTCGGTGATCACTGGTGGTCTTCCTGCAAACTACGGGGATGCAACAGGGGGGATCATTGCTGTAACAACGCGTGGTCCATCTGCAAAGTATTTTGGATCTATTGAAGCTGTAACTTCTGGTTTCTACATTAATGGAGAAGATAAAGATGGTTACGACGGAAAAGTATACGGTTTAGATAAATATGGATATAATCTTTTAGAGGGAATGTTCTCTGGACCTTTGTTGATGAGACGTGACTCAACGGGTAAGAAAACGAAGCCACTTCTTGGTTTCTTAATTTCAGGTAACTACACGGATCAGTTGGATAGCCGTCCATTGGCTGGAGGTAGCTATCGCATCAAGAAAGATGTGCGTGATGACTTGCTCGCAAATCCATTGCGTCCAACATCTACTGGCCAAGGTACATTCTACAATGCCTCATTCCTCAAAAAAGATGCGTTTGAAAAAACGGATTGGAGAATGAATGCACGTCAAACGGTTATTTCTGGTCAAGGTAAAATCGACTTTAACCTCGGACCGACTTTAAACTTAACTTTCGGTGGATCAATGAACTACAGCTATGGAACAAACTATTCCTACACGGGTTCATTGATGAATTTCCAAAACTTCGGCGTATACAAATCATTGGATTACCGTGTATTCGGACGTTTGACGCAACGATTTACAAACACAAAAGAGGGTAGTGCATCGAAAGTGAAGTCTTTTTATTACTCTTTGATGGTGGATTATTCGAAATCTAAAAATGACGTTTACGATCCAAACCACAAATATAGTATGTTTAATTATGGTCACGTAGGTACGTTTACGACAACGCGACGTCCATCGTATGAATTTGACCAAACGACACAAACATTTGTACACAATGGTTTCCGTGATATTCAGGTAGATTTTTCTCCTTCTGAAACGAACTCCGCTCTTGCTGCAATAACAACACAGTATTACAACATCTACGCGAACGATCCTGAAGATCACTACGAAAACTTATTCCAAATCCAACAAGGGAATGCGCTACGTAATGGTGATGCGCCATCTGCCGTGTACCAAATGTGGTCGAACATCGGAACGCCTTACAACTATTTCGGAAAAACTGAAAATGATCAGTTCCGTGTAACAGGTTCTGGTTCTGTGAACATTGGCGACCATGCGATTTCATTAGGATTTGAATACGAGCAACGTTTCGACCGTGGTTGGACATCTGGAACATCAACTTCCGGTGGAACAAATGGTCCTCTAGGAATTTGGTCGATTGCACGTCAGTTGACAAATTTCCACATCAAAGAATTGGATTTGAATTCGGGCGTTGTTTCAGATTCAGGTTCATTTAAAGCAATTACCTACAACCGTTACAATGCAGGGTATGCGTACCAATCAGGTACAGGTGAGTACGGTGGACAAGGGGGGAACGTAGATCAATTTGGTAACCCTATTCAAGATAACCAATCATTCTTCGACTACAACCTTCGTAACTACTTGTACGAACAAGGTGCAATCTCCGCTGGTGGAGCTGGTTCTGATTTCATCGATATTGACCAGTACGATCCGTCAATCTATACCTTCGACATGTTCTCTCCGGATGAATTGTTGAACGGTGGTAACTCTTTTGTTTCATATTATGGCTATGACCACACAGGACAAAAAGTGCGTGGCTCAACGGATATCAACAAGTATTTCAACGAGTTTGATGACAACGGAAACTACCGTCGTTTTGTTGGTGCCTTCCAACCAACGTATATGGCGGGATACATCATGGATAAGTTTGCCTTCAACGATATCGTATTCAACGTGGGAGTTCGTGTCGATGTATTCGATGCCAATCAGCCTACATTGAAAGATCCTTACTTATTCTACAACGCAAAAACTGTTGCTGAAGCGAAACAATTGGCGGTGGACAACCCTACAGCTTACTCTTGGGTAAATGTTCCAGACGCTATGGGTGACGACTACACAGTATATGTTAATGATGTAAACAACCCAACATCAATCAATGGTTTCCGTGTAGAGAACAACTGGTACAATGCGGATGGTGTTCAAGTAGAGGATCCAAAAGTATTGAGAGGTGCTACAGGTATTCAACCATGGTTGCAAAATCCATCACAGAATACGCCAAGTGCAGATGCATTCCAGGATTACAAAGCGCAAGTAAACGTAATGCCTCGTATCGCATTCTCATTCCCGATTTCGGATGAGGCGTCTTTCTTTGCTCACTACGATATCTTGACCAAACGTCCAACTTCTGGATTCCGTTTTGATCCATTCGACTATCAATTCATTCAATCAAGAAGCGCGGTAATCGACAATGCGAACTTAAAGCCTGAGACGACTGTGGATTACGAATTAGGATTCCAACAAGTATTGTCGAAGACATCTTCATTGAAAATCTCAGCATTTTACCGCGAGCAGCGTAACAACGTACAGTTGGTGAATGTATTCGAAGCATATCCTGCTACGTACCGCACCTTTGGTAACCGTGACTTCGGTACGGTGAAAGGAGTGACAGTATCTTATGACATGCGCAGAACAGGTAACATCCGTATGACAGCAGCCTATACTTTGCAGTTTGCAGATGGTACTGGTTCAGATGCAACATCTGCATCAGGTCTTGTAAATGCGGGATTGCCAAACTTGAGAGCAATCTTCCCTTACTCATTTGACCAACGCCACGCCTTTGCAATCACTTTAGACTACCGATACGGTGAAGGTGCAGATTACAATGGTCCAGTAATCGGTGGTGTGAATATTTTGGAAAATACAGGGTTGAACGTGATTTCGAATATCTATTCTGGTAATCCATACTCTTCACAAACACAGATTACGGATGATGCCATTGGAACCTTAACTTCAGGTTTAAATGGTACATTGAACGGTTCACGATTGCCTTGGGCAAATCGTTTGGACATTCAGTTAGACCGTACCTTCAATGTTGAATTTGGAAAAGAAGACAAAAAGAAAACAACGTTCTTGAATGTTTACGTTCGTGTAACAAACTTGTTCAATCGTTTCAACGTACTTAGCGTTTACCGCGCAACAGGAAACTGGGATGATGATGGATACCTTGCGGCAGCTGCAAACCAGACTTCAATCCAAAATCAGTTGGATGAGCAAGCGTTCAGAGATTATTACACAATGAAAATTCAAAACCCTTTCAACATCAGTTCACCAAGAACGATCCGTTTGGGTGTTAAATTTGACTTCTAAAAATAGCATAAGAAAATCGAATTATGAAAAAGCGAATAATAGGAATTGTAGTAGGAGTATCGATCGTATTGTCGAATAGTGCCTTTGCTTATTTAGCGCCTGGCGATATCGGCAAAAAAGTTACACCAACGCAAAAAGGAGCAAACTGTGCGCCAGCAACAGCAAAATTGATTCTTCAGTTTAACGATGTGAAGTGTCTTATTGAGCAGGGCGGGAGTATGTTCCAAAACCGTGCGGCAGGTGTCGCATCTTATGAGGTGCCTAAAGGAAGTGGTTTACATGTTATTTACGCAGGTGCACTTTGGATGGGAGGTACGGATGTAAACGGTCAGTTGAAATTGGCTGCTTTGCGTTACCGTTCTGGAAATGACTTTTGGCCTGGTCCACTCAGCGTGAACCCAGGGTCTGGAAATTATGATCCGGGTGCTCCAGTTGGTGCTGGTGTAGTGCGCGACTTTGGTGAGGCGAACATTGATCCAGAGCAGTGTATCGCGTATGATCAATTTTACACCATCCGCAAAGCAGAGGTTATCCGCTTTAATCTTTGGTGGGAGTGTAACAACATTACTCCTCAACCTGAAGGCTGTGACGATATCACAGATCCAACGGCAGACGAGTTGAACCGCATCGAGAATTGGCCAGCACACGGTGATGTTTCTCTTGGTCAAGATTATTATTTGGCTCCTTTTTACGATAGAAACCAAGATGGTGTTTACAACGCATTAGACGATGGTGACCACCCTTGGTATGATGATATCTTAGGCCGTGATGACATCGAATGTGGAATTGATCGTCGTGTGTCTCTCTTTGGTGATGAAACACATTGGTGGGTATTCAATGACAAAGGAAACATCCACACGGAAACAAATGGTGATCCAATCGGAATGGAAGTTCGTGCTCAAGCATTTGCCTTTGCGACGAATGATGAAGTAAACCGTATGACATTCTACAACTACGAGTTGATTAACCGCGGTACACAAACCTTATTCAACACCTACTTCTCTCAGTATCTTGATGCTGATATTGGTAACTTCTCTGATGACTATACAGGGTGTGACGTTTCTCGTGGATTAGGCTACATGTACAATGGTGACCTTTTTGATGAAGTGAATGCAGGTAGACCAGGATACGGAGAGAATCCACCAGCTGTTGGATGTGACTTCTTTGAAGGTCCTTACCAAGATGCGGATGGAATTGACAACGTAGGACCATACTTCGATGAAGCTTTGGATTCACTGATTGTCCCTTCTGTTATTCAAGCGATTGCTGGAAAAGGTATCGTGTACAAAGGTGTAGGTATTGGTTATTCAGATGGTATTGTAGATAACGAGCGTTTTGGTATGCGTCGATTTACATATTATACATCAACTTCTCAGTATCCTTACAATGACCCTTCTTCGGCATCAGAATACTACAACTTTATGAGTGGTAGCTGGGCGAATGCTTCTGAAATGTGGTACGGTGGTTTGGGTTATGAAGGTTCTACAGGTGTCTTAAACACGGTTCCTTCTGATTATATGTTCCCAGGTACTTCTGACCCATTAAACTGGTCGACTAATGGTACAGATGTTTCAGCGTCTTTCCCTAACGGATGGGATGAGGCAACGAATAACAATCCAAAGGGTGACCGTCGTTTCGTTCAGTCTGCAGGTCCATTTACATTGAAGCTAGGTGCTGTGAATAACATTACCGTAGGTATCGTGTTTGGTCGCGGAACAGATGGAGATTTGTTCTCTTCTGTGAATGCAATGAAACGCGCCGATAC
>CAMBMC010000064.1 GCA_945868555.1 Chitinophaga pinensis
TGGTGGAGAAGTGACTTTGGAAATAACAGCAATATAAACAAAATGCTTAATTGATATAATATAGTTATATGCCTTACAATATAAAATATCCAATGCGTAGAAAGATGGCTAC
Organism: Chitinophaga pinensis; assembly: GCA_945868555.1. Lineage (GTDB taxonomy): Bacteria > Bacteroidota > Bacteroidia > Flavobacteriales_D > Crocinitomicaceae > M0103. Next base: position 113 of record CAMBMC010000064.1, read on the forward strand.
AGTACTAAAGAGAGTACTTAAAGCTAATTTCTTAGTAATAATGAATGAATGTCGCCGCATTGATTTCTCTCGCCGTTTCAATCACCGAGATTTGCTCAACCAAATTTTTTAGTTGACGAATATTTCCCGGCCAACTGTAATTGTTTAACAGGGTCACAGCATCGTCATCAAGACGCAGCGCTGGCATTCTGTATTTATCAGCAAAATCGTTGGCAAATTTTCTAAACAATAAATGGATGTCTTCTTTGCGCTGGCGAAGAGGGGGTAAGCCAATGGGAACGGTACTTAAGCGATAGAATAAATCTTCCCTAAATTTTCCTGAGGCGATGGCGCGCTGCATGTTTTCGTTCGTGGCAGCAACCACACGAACATTTGTTTTAATGACTTTGGACGATCCCACGCGGATGAATTCTCCTGTTTCCAAAACACGCAACAAACGAACCTGTGTTTGCATCGGTAGTTCAGCCACTTCATCTAGAAAAATTGTCCCGCCATTGGCTACTTCGAAATAGCCTTGACGACTGCCGTGCGCTCCTGTAAAGCTTCCTTTTTCATGCCCAAACAATTCGGAGTCAATCGTTCCTTCTGGAATAGCTCCGCAATTTACAGCGATGTATTCACCATGTTTTCTCGAGCTTAAATGATGGATGACCTGTGGGATAATTTCTTTTCCTGTTCCGCTTTCTCCAGTTACAAGTACAGAAATATCTGTAGGTGCGACCTGAATCGACACTTCGAGGGCGCGGTTCAGCAGAGGTGCATTCCCGATGATTCCAAATCGTTGTTTTACTTGTTGTAAATTCATCGTGCTGAAATTATGCCTGTGGGCATGTTTCGATGTACTCGCCTAAAAGCGTTGCAGAGGTGCAATCTGTTATTTTTACCATCACATATTGTCCTTTTTCAACACCATTTCGGTCAAAAATAACCATGCTGTTGCGTCCATTTCTTCCGCTGTATTGCTCCGCAGAACGTCTTGAAGGACCTTCTACCAAAACTTTATAAATTTTGCCAATATCCTTTTTATTGGTTTCCAAGGAATGGCTGTTTTGTTTGTCAATGATTTCGATCAAACGGCGACTTTTTACTTCTTCGGGAACATCGTCTTCAAATCTTCGTTCAGCCAAGGTTTTTGGTCGTTCAGAATACTTGAACATGTATGCATATTCATAACGCACATGTTCCATCAAACTTAAGGTTGCTTCATGCTCTTCTTCAGTTTCACCGCAAAATCCAGAGATGATATCCGTTGAAATGGCACAGTTGTCCACTATTCTTCGGATCGCTTCGATGCGTTCGAAGTACCACTCACGTGAATAGCCACGGTTCATACGGTGCAATACATCCGTGTGACCCGATTGAACAGGAAGGTGAATGTATTCGCAAATATTTTCATAGTTCGACATGACTTCCAGCACATCGTCCGTCATATCCTTTGGATGCGAGGTAGAAAATCGAACCCGAAGATCCGGCGATACCAAAGCGACCATTTCCATCAGCTGTGCAAAATTGGTCGGGGCTTGATTCGTGTCCTTGATTTCTCCTTTTGAACTTAAATTCCAACGATAGCTGTCTACATTTTGACCTAGCAAAGTCACTTCGCGGTAGCCAGCAGCAAACAACTCTTTACATTCATTCACTATGGTGTATGGGTCTCTTGATCGCTCGCGTCCTCGCGTGAATGGCACAACACAAAACGAACACATGTTGTCGCAACCACGCATGATCGTTACAAAAGCACTAACGCCGCCTTGGTCCAAGCGAACAGGCGAAATATCAGCATAGGTTTCATCCCTCGACAGCAAAACATTTACTGCTTTTTGCCCCGTACCAACCTCGTCAACAAGATTTGGTAAATCACGGTAGGCATCGGGTCCAGCGACAAGATCCACCAATTTTTCTTCTTCAAGCAAACTTTTTTTCAAACGCTCAGCCATGCACCCCAAAATTCCCACGACAAGCTCAGGATTTCCTTCTTTACGCTTTTTAAAGTCCCCCAATCGCTTACGAACTCGAGTTTCTGCATTTTCACGAATGGAGCATGTATTGATGAACACCACATCTGCATCATCTGCATTTCGAGTGGTTTCATACCCTTGAGCGGCCATAATCGAGGCAACAACCTCACTGTCCGAGAAATTCATCTGACAGCCATAACTCTCAACATACAGTTTCTTTCCGTTAGAGCGTGTCGGTGCTGTGCTTACAATAGCTTCGCCTTGGCGTCCTTCATCGATAACTTTATCTTCTTGGGTTGATGGTTTCATTTATCTTTTAATTCGAATGGTGCAAAAATACAGAAAAAGACATGTATGTCAAAATGTCAGTTAAAAATGAAGAGAACTGTGTTTGAAAATTAAATTTTTAAGAAGTTGCTGCATTTATTAAAATTTTCTTTAACCTATGGTTAAATAGAATATAAGATAAAAACTCCAAAAAAAGTCATTGGAAATTGAGAACATTTGAATTTACTTTGCGGTCCTGATTTTCAATTTAAAAAAAAACAATACACTCACCGATGGCAAAAAATCTTGTAATAGTCGAGTCACCAGCAAAAGCAAAAACAATTGAAGGATATCTTGGAAAGGATTTTATCGTAAAATCTAGTTTCGGGCATGTTCGTGATCTAGCTAAAAAAGGAATGGCCATCGATGTGGAGAATAATTTTGAGCCCAACTACGAAATATCTGCGGATAAAAAACAGTTGGTTGCCGAATTGAAAAAATTGGCGAAGGAAGCCGAAACGGTATGGTTAGCAACAGATGAGGACCGCGAGGGAGAAGCAATTTCTTGGCATTTGTACGAGACATTGGGGCTGGCAAAAAAAGATACCAAGCGCATTACGTTCAACGAAATCACGAAAACAGCAATTTTAAAAGCCATTGAAAATCCACGCGAAATCAACAAACAACTCGTTGATGCCCAGCAAGCGCGAAGAATGCTAGATCGTTTGGTGGGTTTTGAGTTGTCGCCGGTGTTGTGGAAGAAAGTACGCCCAAGTTTATCCGCCGGACGAGTGCAGTCTGTTTCTGTGCGTTTAATTGTCGAACGAGAACGTGAAATTGAGGCCCACAAATCGAATAACTTTTTCCGTGTGAATGGAATCTTTGGTGCTCAAAAGGGAATGCTCAAAACAGAATATTCTGCGCATTTGAAATCGGAAGAGGAGTCTCAAAGCTTCTTGGAAAGCTGCAATGGTGCAACATTTACCGTTGCAGATGTTCAAACAAAGCCCGCCACACGAACTCCTGCAGCACCATTTACTACGTCAACATTGCAACAAGAAGCAAGTTTGAAACTTGGTTTTTCAGTATCCCGCACGATGACAGTTGCTCAGAAGTTGTACGAGTCAGGAAAAATAACGTACATGAGAACAGACTCGGTGAATTTATCCGAAACTGCCGTTCAAGGTGCGAAAGCTGAAATTATACGCGCTTATGGTGAAGACTATTCGCGCCCTACAAAATACACCACTAAAAGCGCCAGTGCGCAAGAAGCTCACGAGGCCATTCGTCCAACGGATTTCGGAACACACAGCATTACTTCGGAACGCGATGAAGAACGCTTGTATGAATTGATTTGGAAACGAGCAATTGCCTCTCAAATGGCCTTGGCTAAATTGGAAAGGACAACTGTTGCAATCACATCTCCCTCTATATCTGGGAAGTTTGAAGCAAAAGGAGAGGTCATTCGTTTTGACGGTTTCTTGAGAGTTTACATGGAGTCGAATGTTGAGGACTTAGACAACGAAGACGAGCAAACTGAAGGGCTTTTGCCTGCAGTAGCCGTGGGAGAAGATGTGAAAGTATCAGAAATCACCTCCATTGAAAGATTTACTCGCCCTCCTGCTCGTTATGTGGAAGCGTCCCTAGTGAAGAAAATGGAAGAGCTTGGTATTGGTCGTCCGTCAACCTATGCATCAACAATTTCGGCAATTCAAAAGCGTGGGTATGTGGAAAAGATGGAGCGCGAGGGTGATGAACGCAAGTATGCCCATTTGTCCTTGAAAAACGGTTCGATTCTCACTGAGGTGCGCAAGGAAGTCACAGGAAAAGAAAAAAATAAATTGTCTCCAACAGACATCGGGTCTCTTGTGACAGATTTCTTGTCTGAGCATTTTGGTCAAATCATGGATTACCAATTCACAGCGAAGGTTGAACAAGAATTCGATGAAATTGCCCATGGGTTGATCGGTTGGACGCAGATGCTTCATGATTTTTACACACCATTCCATAAAAATGTAGAAGATACACTTGAAAATTCAAGCCGTGTAACTGGAGAGCGACACCTCGGTCAACACCCCGTGTCTGGTAAAAATGTGATTGCTCGAATTGGGCGCTTCGGCCCAATGATTCAAATTGGTGATGAGCAAGTCGATGGCGAAAAACCGACGTTTGCTTCTCTTCGCAAGGAGCAATCTATCTCAACTGTAAGCTTAGAAGATGCGCTGGAATTGTTCAAATTGCCTCGTGTTTTGGGCGAATCAGAAGGGCAAGAAATCCGTGCAAATGCAGGACGTTTTGGACCTTATGTTCAGTATGGAAAATTGTTTGTTTCGATTCCGAAAGGAGAAGACCCTATGTCTATAACCTTAGAGAGAGCTCTAGAAATTATCGCTGTGAAACAGGAGGAAGAGGCCAATAAAATGATCAAAACATTTGATGGACGTGCGGATGTGCAACTGCTAAATGGCCGCTATGGTGCATACCTTAAAATTGGGAAAGACAATTTTAAATTGCCTAAAGGAACTGTTCCTGAAACCTTGACGATTGAAGAGTGTTTGGATATTGCTGCAAACCAAAAAACAGCTCCAAAAAAAGGTGCAAAAAAGAAATAGAAGAGCACCACAGTTTTCAGTTATTCACTTTTTGTTCTTTAATACTTTTTAAGTCATCTTTCGAGTGATGAATGCTTTCAAGTAGATTTGAACAAAAAATCAATGAAAGACATTTCGATCTATTTGTTACCACTCGGTGGTGAAGATAAGTACCGCGCGAATCAGATTGGAAGTGCTATTCAAACATTCAATACGGAAAAAGGATTTCCAGAACTAAAGAAAGGCAGCGTAGCCATTTTTCATGTCCCTGAGTACCGTGGAGATAAAAAAGCATGCCCCCATAATCCAGAGCAATTTAGACATTTGTTTTACTCCTTATACCTCGGTGTTGGTTGGGAAATGCCTTTGTATGATTTGGGTGATGTGCTTCCCGGGTCCACCATGGATGACACCTATTTTGCCGTTTCGCAAATCATTGAAGAGTGCGTGAAGATAGGCGTGATTCCTTTGATCGTGGGGGGTAGCCAGGATTTGACAATCGCCATGTACAAAGGCTATGCGGCACTTGAACAAATCGTTAACATCTGTTCTGTAGACTACTCACTCGATCTCGGAAGTCCAGAAGCGGAGCCACATGCCGAAGCTTACTTGAGCCAATTGCTCATGCAGCGGCCGTGCTATTTGTTTAATCATGCCAACATTGGTGCTCAGTCGCCGTTTGTGTCGCGAGAAGAGTTCGACTTATTCGATAAATTGTATTTTGACATCTGTCGTCTTGGTGATTACAATGCGAATTTTAGAAAAGCTGAACCGCATCTGCGAAATTCAGACCTGCTTTCCATCGATTTCTCAAGCATCCGTGGATCTGAACTTCGCGAACCATGGTATACGTCACCAAACGGTTTCTACGCAGATCAAATCTGTCAAATCGCCAAATATGCAGGACTTAGCGATAAATTGACGTCAATGGGCGTATTTAATTATTACCCCGAGTTTGAAGCGGGCAGTACTTCTGCACTCTTGGCTCAAATACTCTGGTACTTTTTAGACGGTGTTTCTCAGCGAAAAGGAGATTTCCCAATTGGAAGCAAGCGCGATTACCTTAAATTCATTGTGCACATCAATGATTTTAATGAAGAGCTCATCTTCTACAAAAGCAACCGTTCTGAACGCTGGTGGATGGAAGTACCATACCCGCCCCAAAAAGGTAGTAATTATGAGAGGCATCATTTAGTACCTTGCGATTCAATGGATTATGAGTTAGCGATGAAAAATGAAATACCCGATTTGTGGTGGAAGACGTACCAGAAATTATCGTGACTTAAAACCGTTTTGTAAAACAGAAACGAAGTCCATTTGCGGAAAAAAATTTCATGATTAAATAAAAATTACTATTTTAGACGCCAAATGAGATTGCCTTAAGGCTTCATCTCATGTAAACTATTTATGAGAATAATCTTGCTATGAAAAAGATATTACTTGTGTTATTTGCTTGTCTTTCATCGATTTACGGATCGTTTTACGCGCAACAAGACCCCCTTGTAACCCATTTTATTTTCAACAAAATGAGCTTCAACCCGGGTGAAACAGGTATCGATGACGGTATCTGTGCAACAACTTTGTACCGCAATCAGTGGGATAAAGTCAACGGAGCGCCAAATTCTGCCATGTTGAATATCGAGGCCAATATGAATCGATTTTTTCCAGGTGGAGTGGGTATTTCTTTCTTCCATGATGCCATTGGTTTTTCTCGTCAAAACAACTTATTATTGAATTACTCATATCCATTGCAACTTGGTTCTGCTGGTACCTTGGGTATTGGGGTAGGTGTTGGAATTATTAATTTTGGTATGTCGCCAGTTTGGGTGCCACCTACGACAACGCTCGATAACACCTTGCCAGTTGGGTTCGCAGCCACTAGTTTGGACTTGAACTTCGGTTTGTATTGGAAAGGTGCTCAAAATTATTACGCTGGAATTTCATCAACCCATGTCTCTGAATCTTTGCTTCAAGGAGGGTCGGCGACGCAATCTTATCAAACAGCTCGTCACTACTTTGTTATGGGAGGAAAAAAGTTTACTCAGGTGCTTGGTGGAGATATCGATGCTCAAATGTTGTTAAGAACTGACTTGGTTAAATTTAGTGCTGACCTGAATGTACGCTATCTTTGGAGAGGTATGGCTTATGGTGGTTTAACCTACAGAACGGTGGATGCCATCGGATTAATGCTTGGTTTTATGCCAATTACAAACATGACTGTAGGATATTCGTATGACATTACAACGAACAAATTAGCGAGTGTTTCTCGCGGATCACACGAGATCATGGTTAAGTATTGCTACTTCCTTCCGCCGCCACCTGTTACTAAGGCTGCTCACCCAAGATGGTTGTAGAATAAAAAAAAATAACAATATTTGTAACCCCGATTAGGTAAATTCCGTTACAACCATACTGATTGATCCTGTAGATAGTTGAAATTGGTGTTCGGAAGTTGAAAAAAAAAGAGGTAGAATGAAAAAACTTTTGTTAATTGGTATTGCAGGTGCGCTGCTTGTCTCTTGTAGTACAAGAACAGGCCATCTGACCGGTGCGATGGGTAGACCAGTGTACCAACCTGAAATTCCATTGGGTATGGTGTATATTCCTGCGGGTTCATACACCATGGGTGAAAATGACCAAGATGTGCCATTCCTTCACCAAACTAGGGCGAAGACGGTATCCATCCAGGCATTTTACATGGACCAAACGGAAATTTCGAACAATGAGTACCGCCAATTCGTAGAATGGGTGCGCGACTCGATTGCTCGCGACAAAATCTACATGTCAGAATTGACTGAAGATGATGATGCTGGAAAGTACATCAACTACTCAGACATGTATTTTGACGAAGGGTCTTTGGAATATGTAGAATACGATCCAGCCGAGCGTGACATGAACCGTCAGATTTTCTCATTGAATTGGGACCGTAATTTTGATTACGCAGATCCGGACATTGTTCCTATTTTGGCGGATATGTATTATCCTCAGCCAGAACGATTCTACAAAAGAAGAGAAATCGATACACGAAAGTTGATGTTCCGTTATTACTGGATTGATTACCGTGAAGCGGCAAAACGTGGACGTATCGAAATCGAAAATGGCGGATTTGCTCCGTCAGGAACTGTTCAAGATCCTGGTTCAAAGCAATCCCAAGACCACCGCAACCTAAATACACCTGAACATCCTTTTACGGGTGAGCCTCAAGGTCAGGATTTAGATATGGGGTATTTCAATAAGAAAGGACAAAACAACGCATTACGCGGTCACACGGACAGAAATAGGTTCATCATCGACGAAGTTATTAATGTGTACCCAGATACTTTGTGTTGGGTGCGTGATTTTACATACTCGTTCCACGATCCAATGACCAATATGTATTTTTGGCATCCTGCGTATGATAATTATCCTGTTGTCGGTGTTACTTGGTTTCAAGCAAAAGCATTTTCAGTTTGGAGAACTCAGTTGCTCAACAACTGGTTGGTGGCTATGGGAGATTTGTTTGTGAATGATTTCCGTTTGCCGACTGAAGCAGAGTGGGAGCGAGCTTCACGAGGAGATTTAAATATGTCTCAATTTCCATGGGGTGGTCCATATATCCGAAATGGAAATGGTTGTTTCTTGGGTAACTTCAAGCCGATGCGTGGAAGATACTTCGAGGATGGAGGTTTCCATACCGTGAAAGTATTCTCATACAATCCAAACGGATGGGGTCTCTATTGTATGGCAGGAAACGTTTCTGAGTGGTGTGAAACAGCATTCGATGAATCGATGTATGAATTCTCTCATGACATGAATACAGACTACCGTTATGATGCAATGGACTGGGATCCACCATCTGCGAAGCGTAAAGTGCTTCGAGGCGGGTCTTGGAAAGACATCGGATTCTATCTCCAGAATGCATCACGAACTTATGAATATCAAGATACTGCCAAGTCATATATCGGTTACCGAAATGTAATGACTCACTTAGGACGAGGAGGAAAAGATTTTACTCGTGAGGGAGGCGAAGAAATTCAGAGCGACATCCAACTTCGCTAAGAATAAACAAAAAGTAGTAAATTTTATAAAACCAAAAAAAAAGGAAAACTATGAAACCAGGAAGTAAAGGATGGAAAAAGTTTATGGCAAAGCTGTATGGATTTGGTGCAGCAGTCGTAATCATTGGGGCGTTGTTTAAGATTCAACATTGGCCTTTTGCATCACTGATGTTGATCATCGGTTTAGGAACAGAAGCGTTAATTTTCGCGTTCTCGGCATTTGAGCCGATTCATGAAGATCCAAATTGGGAACTAGTGTATCCTGAATTGGCGCTAGGACACTCAGATGAATTGGATCACGAAAATCTTCCTGCTGGAGGACGTGGTGGTCGCGGTGGCACGGGTATCACTGACCAATTGGACAAAATGCTTGAAGAGGCAAAAATCGACGGCGCTCTGCTAGAGCGTCTAGGAGATGGAATGCGCACTTTGGCAGACAATGCGTCTCAATTGCAAGGAATTACTACTGCTGTAGCTGCAACAGACGGTTATGTATCAAGCCTTCAGGCGGCTTCTCAAAAAGTGGCGTCTCTCTCCGAAGCGTATGAGCGTGCATCTGTATCGATTGCTGGATTGACTTCTTCGACTGCTGAAGGTGAGTCTTTTGGTGAGCAAATGCAAAAAGTATCTAAAAATCTTGCTGCACTTAACAATGTGTACGAACTTCAATTGAAAGGTTCTTCTTCACATCTTGAGGCAACTGAGAAATTCCAAGCACAAGTTGTGGATATGATGAAAAATCTATCTGACTCTGCTGCAGATACACGTATATACAAAGAAAACATGGCAATGTTGTCTAAGAACCTTACGGATTTGAATAACGTGTATGGAAATATGCTGAAAGCTATGACGATAACTAGAGGTTAACATCTGTTACTTTTAATTTATTGAACATTAAGTTTATTGCAAACCAATAAAAATTAATCTATCATGGCAGGAGGAAAAGAAACCCCTAGGCAGAAGATGATCGGTATGATGTACTTAGTACTTACCGCACTTCTAGCCCTTAACGTATCAAAATCAATACTCGATGCATTCGTTGCAATCGAGGAAAACATCCAAGTAGCAAACCTTAGTGAGTATGCTCGTGGAGCTGAAAAGAAAGGTGAAATTTCATCAGTGGCGGCGGATAAAACTATACCGGCAAAACAAAAGAAAGCGAAATATTACTTGGCGGTAATCGAAGATATTGATAAAATGACCGCAGAAAGAATCAAAATGATTGATGACATCAAAATTGAGATTCTGAAAAAATGTGGAGAAGATGTGACTACAATAGGAGGTAAGGAAAGCATTATCTTCAAAAAGTACTCGGCAAATGATCCGCTTTTACCTACACGTATGCACCTTGAGCATGTAGCTGGTAAGGACAAGTACGATGAGGCAATGGAAATCATGATTGGCGAGGACATTAAAAACCCGAAAGCCAATGGTTCAGGAATGAAATTGTGGAACAGTTACAACGACTACCGCACTGAATTGACTGAGAAAATTGCGAATTCATGGATCCCGGATGGAGGAAAGAAGTATTCTTTCAAGGCACCTAAAATCAACGCATTCA
>CAMBMC010000065.1 GCA_945868555.1 Chitinophaga pinensis
CGAAGATATGCGTGCCGTGAATGCCGATATCATCTGTTTGCAAGAAACTAAGGCTACCGTGGATCAAGTGAAGGAAGCAGTTGCACCGCTTGGAGATTATCATGTCTATGCCAACGAGGCAGAGCGTAAAGGATATTCAGGAACAGCAATTTTGACGAAGCACCAGCCTTTGGCAGTGACGTATTATATCGGTGTTGGTGAGCATGACAATGAAGGCAGAATTACCTGCGCTGAATTTGAATCGTATTATGTGGTAACGGTATATGTGCCAAATTCCGGGAGTGAGTTGGCTCGTTTGGGCTATCGTCAAACCTGGGATAAAGAGTTTTTGGCGTATTTGAAAAAGTTGGAGACCAGTAAACCAGTCATTGTTTGTGGGGATTTCAATGTTGCACATAAAGCAATTGACTTGGCGCGTCCGAAGGAAAATTACAACAAATCAGCAGGATTTATGCAGGAGGAAATCGACGGTATGGATGCCTTTACGTCAAATGGTTTGGTAGATACCTTTCGTGTGGTAAATGGTGATGAGGTGAAGTATTCGTGGTGGAGTTACCGTGCAGGAGCCCGGGGAAAGAATATCGGCTGGAGAATCGATTATTTTTTAGTGACAGAAGCTCTAGTGCCCATGCTGGATGATGCCTTTATTCTCAATGATGTGTTGGGTTCTGACCATTGTCCGGTGGGCATTCAACTCAAGGCATAAAAAAAGCCACTCGAAAGTGGCTTTATGCATTTTTTTGAAGCAGGAATTACTGTTTCTTCGTGCAGCAAGAACCCCCAGTTTGAGTAGCTCCTTGTTGTGATGTGCAGCAAGATCCTTTTTTCTTCTTCTTTTTCTTCTTATCAACCTTAGTGATTTCTTTCGTTGCACCTGTAGATGCAGCATACGCTGTCGTTGCGATTGATCCTGTGAACACCAAAAGTGCTGCAGCAAACATTAATTTTTTCATAGCTTGATTGTTTTTTGTAAAAATAATTCTTTCAACTTAATTCTCCAAGTTTCGTCAATTTACCTTTGACTACGTCCCCTAAATTTACGTTAATTTTTGTTCCAATGGGCAAAAAAATATCGATTCGTGAACCAAATTTAATAAAACCAAATTCCTCACCTGTAGTTACCTGTTGTTCAGGACGAATGTAATAGCAAATGCGTCGCGCTACTGCCCCCGCAATCTGTCTATATAAAACTTCTTTACCTGATGAATGATGAACAACCATCGTGGTGCGCTCATTCTCTGTGCTGCTCTTCGGGTGCCAGGCAACAAGAAATAAACCTGGATGGTATTTCACATAAGTTACTTCGCCTGAAATGGGGTTGTAGTTGGCATGAACATTCATTGGGGACATGAAAATCGAAATCTGAATGCGTTTGTCTTTGAAGTATTCTGTTTCCTCCACCTCTTCGATCACAACGACTTTTCCGTCTGCAGGACACATGATATCGGTGTCAGTAAATGAGCATGTGCGCTTAGGAATGCGGAAAAACTGAATGATTAAATAGGCCATGACAAGCGCACCCAATGTCAGGACAAAAAATAACCACAGCCAACCCGTGAAGGTGAACAGGTAGTAATTTAAAATCTGTATTCCGGTCAATAATGTCAGGCCAACGGCCATAATCAAATAGCCTTCTCGATGCAGCGTCATTTTGCTAAATTAAAAATATTCATAGAACATTGACCAGCAATAAAAAAATGGAATGCCAAATAATGCGGCATCAAAGCGGTCTAGGATACCCCCGTGACCGGGTAGGATGTTGCCTGAGTCTTTGATATTCAGACTCCTTTTAAAAAGGGACTCCAATAAATCACCAAAGATTGCACAGGGAGCAATGATTAGAGCAGAAATTACCCAAAACAGTTCTTCACCACGGTTGATGTAGGCGCCAATGACAAAACCGAGCAGCAGGGTGAAAAGAATTCCACCGATTGTACCCTCCCATGTTTTTTTAGGAGAAATTCGCGGGAATAAAGGGGTTCGACCTAACATTCGCCCCGAAAAGTAAGCGAAGGTGTCATTTGTCCACATCAGCAGGTACATGCCAATCACATGGGGAATGGCGTTATCGGACGTACGAACATTTAAATCAATGGTCAGGTAAAAAGGAGCGACGATGTATATGATTCCAAAGACCAAGACGGAAATGTTGATGAGCGGATTTTCCTTTTTTCGCCACAATTCTTCCAATATAAGAGTGAAGAAAAGTGGAAAGATGACTACAATCGAGATGGGTTTAAAGAGTTCGAAACTGACACCAACCAAAAGCACAAAAATGAAAATCCCAATGAATACACCTATTTCTTTGCTCACTTGAACTACTGGGTGTTCTCTGAACAAGTTGTAAAATTCGATCAATCCAAGCACCATGAAAATACTAAACACAGTAGCTTGTGCATAGGGGCTCCAAAGAATTGAACCCAATACAACGAAGGCAAATATTGCCCCTGTAATTGTGCGTTGGACGAGGTTACTCATGGTACAAATTTACGATTTTTCTAAAACTTAAAATTCGTGGTCGTATACAATGACAAAACCCTGCTTTTGACAGGGTTTTGAAGTAGGAATATTCTTATTATTGAGGATCTTCTGTTTTTGGTTCATCTCCTTCTGCAGGAGTTGAATTTTCTATCGAATCTTCATCGTTGGAATCAGTTGAAGCTACGTTTCCGTCGTCATTTTTTTCCTCAGTAGACTCTGTTTCTTCTTCGGGCAACTCAGGAACTTGTTCTTCAAGTACCTCCGCCAATAATGGCTCTTCTTCTTTCTCCCATTGTCTTTTCCCAAAGATTTCAATTAAGTCTTCCTTGAAAATCACCTCACTCGTCAATAGTTTCTCTGCCAAGGTCGTGAGTTTATCTTCATTTTCTGTCAGAATGCTTAATGCTCGAGCGTATTGTGCTTCAATCATTTTGGAAACTTCCTCGTCGATGACACGCGCCGTAACGTCAGAATATGGCTTTGTGAATGAATCTCGGCCTTGTGAATCATAGAAAGAAATGTTTCCAATCCGATCGTTCAATCCGTAAATTGACACCATTGCATAAGCTTGTTTCGTTACTTTTTCAAGATCACTTAATGCACCAGTACTAATTTTTCCAAAGATTAACTTTTCAGCAGCACGCCCACCTAAAGCCGAACACATTTCATCCAAGATTTGCTCAGACGTAGTTATGCTTCGCTCTTCAGGTAAATACCAAGCAGCACCCAGTGATTGCCCTCTAGGCACAATGGTTACTTTGACCAATGGTGACGCATGTTCCAACAACCATGAAATGGTGGCGTGACCTGCCTCGTGAAAAGCAATGGTCTTTTTTTCTTCCTTAGTAATAATTTTGTTCTTTTTCTCCAAGCCTCCAACGATACGATCTACTGCATCCAAGAAGTCTTGTTTTTGAACGAATTTTTTGTTTTTTCGAGCAGCAATCAAAGCCGCCTCATTGCACAGATTTGCGATATCTGCCCCAGAGAAACCAGGTGTTTGACGTGAAAGAAAATCAATATCAATTCCTGGCTCAAGTTTTATTGGTTTCAAATGCACTTGGAATATTTCCTTTCGCTCATTCAAATCCGGCATATCGACATAAATCTGACGGTCAAATCGTCCAGCACGCATCAACGCACTGTCCAGTACATCCGCTCGGTTGGTTGCCGCCAAGATGATGACTCCAGAGTTTGTTCCGAACCCGTCCATCTCGGTGAGGAGTTGATTCAAGGTGTTTTCGCGCTCATCATTTGAACCAAAACTGTTGTTTTTTCCTCGAGCCCTTCCGATGGCATCAATTTCATCGATAAAGATGATGGATGGAGCTTTCTCTTTTGCTTGCTTAAACAAGTCACGAACGCGCGATGCGCCTACGCCAACAAACATTTCAACGAAGTCAGAACCAGAAAGTGAGAAAAACGGAACCTTCGCCTCACCGGCAACGGCTTTCGCCAAAAGTGTTTTTCCTGTTCCCGGAGGACCAACAAGCAATGCTCCTTTCGGAATTTTTGCTCCCAGTTCGGTATATCTTTTTGGATTCTTAAGGAATTCAACGATTTCAACGATTTCTTCTTTCGCACCTTGCAATCCAGCGACATCCTTAAATGTTGTATTCGTGCTTTTACTGCCTTCGTAAACCTGCGCTTTTGATTTTCCGATGTTGAAAATCTGGCCACTTCCGCCACCACCGCCGCCACCCATGCGTCGCATGACAAACATCCAAATAACAATTAAGATGATGATCGGCAAGATGAAACTTAAAATATTACCAATGTAGTTGATCTCTTCTTCAGAGCCCATCTGAATAACGCTCATTTTCTTTTTGCTCGACTCAGACATCTCATTTGGCCATGATTTCGCAAGGACACGATTCAATGAATCTGCAGCGCGTGAAAACTTGGATTTAGAATCTGAATCGCTGGCAGTTTTTGACAATTCATCGACTTTCTTGCGTTGATCAATCAGTAGGTTACGCGATTTAATCTCACTATTTATTTCATCCACTTTCAATTGAAAATTACCGGCATCAATGATTTCTAACTCATAGATGGGATCAGCTTTTGTTGGCCGATTGTTTTTGGTAATGCTCTCTCGAATTGTTGCAAATTGTGAATCACTTGATTTCGCGACAAAATCGCGTCCTTCTTTTGTGATTTTGAAATCGATACGTACTTTATTCACCAATTTGACATCTTTGACATAGCCCATTTCTGCTAAATCGAAGAAATTGTCTTCAAACTTGATCGTAACTCGACTTCCCGAGCTCATGAACAATTGAAAACCGATAATTGCGACTCCAATGAGTGCATAAATCCAATAGATTGAAAAGGGACTTTTCTTTTTGTTATTTCCTTCTGCCATTTTGTTCTGTATGATTAATTCAAATCAGGAATATCTGTTCTTTTTGCATCGGCCCAAAGGTCCTCTAGATCGTAAAATGGACGTGCATCTTTGTAGAAGATGTGTACAACGACATTCACGTAATCTAGCAATACCCATTCTGCATTGTTTTTCCCTTCGATATGCCAAGGTTTTTCTTTCAATACCTTTCGCGTATGACGCATCACAGAACTACTTACTCCTTCAACTTGGGTAGAGGATTCACCGCTGCAAATGACGAAATAATCACATACTGCGTTTCCAATTTCCCTTAAATCCAAAACAGTAATACTCTTGGCTTTATTTTCTTGCATTCCTTCGACAATTGCATCACACAATTTCTTGGAATCGACATCTTTTTTTGCTTTTAACATTCAATACTTATCTATAACTACAAAACTAACTTTTATTTTAACTTTATCCACCCGATAAAATGCCTTAAACACAATTGTTTCGTGCACATAAAATTTAAAATTACCCATTTGGAGAGTGTCGATTCAACGAGCAATTATGTTGCCACAGCCTTCGCGCAGGGTAAAATAGGGCATGGGTCGGTAATTTTGGCAGATAAGCAGACTTCTGGCAGGGGACAACGTGATTCGATTTGGCATTCGGAAGGTGGTTTGAACCTGTTGTTTTCGATTTTATTGACACCCGACAATATGTCAGCATCGGAAGGACAATCGCTCATGCACTGCACGACATTGGCACTTGTTGATCTTTTAAACTCATTTGGTGTTGATGCACAAGTCAAATGGCCCAATGATATTTATGTTGGAAACCGAAAAATGGCGGGAATTCTGATTGAAAATCAATTGACAGGCGCGCGCATTTCTCGATCCATTATTGGTGTTGGATTAAACATCAACCAAGCTGAATTTGGTGAATTAAATGCTACATCACTGTTTTTGGAGACCGGGAAATATGTTGATTTAAAGGAGGTGTTATTTCGGTTTTTGCATCATTTTAATGAGCAATGGATGAGCTTGTGTTTGAATAATATACAGCAATTAAAATCGAACTATTGTGCGCTGCTTCTTGGATTGAATGTCCTAATGACATTTGAAGATGCGAATGGTGAATTCACAGGAATGATTGCAGGTGTGGACGATTTAGGCCGCTTGCAAGTCAATACAGAGCAAGGACAAAACGTTTATGATTTAAAGGAAATTCAGTTTAAACTGTAAAGTGATCTCGCAGTTTGTCGGACATGAAATTGAAAAGTGCAGTAAGGGGTTTTTCTACCATCATTCTCAAAAATACATTTACTTCACCGTCAAATAAAAGATAGCCTTCGCAGCCATCGTCCTTCGGTTCAATCAGTATTGATAGGTGAAAAGGAAAAGGGGTGCCTTGACCCGAGCGCATATTGATTCTTGAAGATCCTTCCGCACCATCCTGAATAAGAGAAATGATTACTCCTCCTTGTACCTTAAAAGAACATTCTGACTCGCTTGATTTCCAATCAGAAATCTTGTCTTCGGGCAGGAGATGAATGAGGTTGCGTGAATCGAGTAAAAATGAAGCAACCGCATCTGGCTTTGCAGGAACATGTACTTTGTTGCTTTCAATTTTCATGATGTCTTATTTTTTCCACTCACTCGGATTTTCTTTCCACTCGCGAAGTGAATCCAAATCTTTTTCAGTGATGTATTCCTCTTTTAATGCTTCTTCTATAAGGTAGTCGTAGTTGGTCAAAGTGACAAAGTTGCACGCATGTTGTCTGAATTGCTCCTCTGCGACGTTGAAACCATACGTGAAGGTTGCCACAAGTCCTCTAACATCTAGTCCGACCTCGCGGAGTGCTTCAATGGCTTTCAAACTGCTTCCTCCGGTAGAAATAAGGTCTTCAATCACGACAACTTTCTGTCCTTTTTCGTAATGCCCTTCTATTTGGTTCCCCATTCCATGTCCTTTCGCCGTGCTTCGAACATAAATAAAAGGCAATCCCAATTCTTGTGCTACGAGAGCTCCCTGAGCAATTCCTCCTGTTGCAACACCAGCGATGACATCAGGTTTGCCAAATTGTTCAATAACTGCTTCTGAATAGAGTTGTCGAATAAATGTGCGAATAGCAGGATAGGACAATGTAACGCGATTGTCACAATAAATGGGCGAATTCCATCCCGATGCCCATGTGAAAGGTGAGTTTGGTTGTAACTTCACAGCTTTCACTTGTAATAAAAATTCTGCTACTTTTAATGCTTTATCCGTGTTCAAAATCATAACTGCAAATGTACAAAGTTTTTGTTGAAAATCGACTGGTCATTTTTACTCAAAAGTCAGAAAACTATCCACATTCGCTCATTGTGAAGGCATCCGAAGTTGTAGACATCAATGCTATTGTACGGAAGAGCGCTTCAATGATCACAAATTCCTTGCCTTTACTGATTCAATGTACCCACCTTGATCTCGATTTTGAGCGTATTTTTCAATTCCATGAACAGGCAATTGCAGCTGGCGGAATCGTAAGCAATGGCCAAGAAATCCTTATGATTCGTAAAAATGGTTTTTGGGATTTACCCAAAGGATTTGTTGATCAAGAAGAAAGTATTGAGCAATGTGCGTACAGAGAAATTTCTGAAGAATGCGGAATTTCAGGACATGTCATGGATCTTAAGCTTGAGGACACCATGCACACCTATGAATATGAGGGACAACTTGTGTTGAAAAAGTCTCATTGGTATCTTTTTCAGTATTCGGGAACAAAAAAAACTTCTCCTCAGCATGAAGAAGGCATTCTTGAAGCCAAATGGATTGCTGAAAAGGACATTGACGCCTTGTTTGAGGAATGCTATGGATCAATTCGTGATGTTTTAGAATGTTACCGCAGCAATGTGAAGAATTGAAATTTTTTGTTAAACTTTGACATTGAAAAAACAAAAAGAGTATTCTTGTCAAATAAAAAAGAAAAGTATGAAGTATATGGTATTCGCACTAATGTTCGTTGCAGGATTGCAAGCAAGTGCACAAGAAACAACTGAAAAGAAAGACGAAACGAAAAAAGAAGGTCTAGTTTTCACGCAGATGGAAATTGTTCGTGAGAACATTCCTTACGGTACTGATGACACTTTTGTCTTTGAATTCAAAAACACAGCGAAGACACCAGCCATCATTCAAGGTGTTCAAACAAGCTGTGGATGTACAACGGCTGCAAAACCTGAAGAGCCAGTTAAGCCAGGAAAAAAATCAGAAATTTCTGTAAAATATGACACGAAGCGTGTGGGTGCTTTCACAAAAACAATTACGATTACATCGAATGTGTCTGAACCAATTATCTTGACGATTCGCGGAACAGTTTTGCCTGAAGCAACAACAACACCAGCGCCGACAAATAATTAATCGGAAATCACAATAAGTCATTTCAGGTTCGCTTCGGCGGACCTTTTTTATTTCTTGAAAATGGTAGCGGATGCTTGCGCTGATGGGGTAACAGTGAGGTCTTGAATGGATACATGCCCTTTTCTCGAACAAACAAAATAAACAAGTTCGGCGATGTCCTCAGCGATGAGTGGCTCAAATCCATTGTATACACTTTTTGCTATTGACTCATCCCCTTTGAACCGAACCAAAGAGAATTCTGTTTCTGCAGCCCCAGGAGCGATATTTGTCACTTTTATCCCGTAATCAACCAAATCCATTCGCATGGCTTTTGACAGCGCATCAACCGCATGTTTGCTCGCGCAATAAACATTTCCACCCGGATAAACTTCTTTTCCTGCAATACTGGAAATGTTTACGATATGGCCTTTTTTATTGGCCTTCATAAATGGGATGATGGCCTTTGTCATGTACAACAAGCCTTTCACATTGGTATCGATCATTTGGTCCCAATCTTCGGTTAACCCTGTATCAATAGGTCCTCGGCCTAGTGCAAGTCCTGCATTGTTGACAAGGATTTCAATGGTATGTCCGTAATCTTCAGCAATGCTTGCGATTGCATCATTGACTTCCTTTTCGGATCAAACATCGAAACAAAGTGTAATGATTTCCACGCCATAGGTAAACGCCAGTGATTTGGCCAAGTCTTGAAGGCGTTCATCACGTCGACCTGTGATGATTAAATCTCTTCCATTTGCAGCAAACTCGGTCGCAATGGCTTTGCCAAATCCAGATGTGGCACCTGTTATTAAGACTGTTTTTTCCATAGTTTAATGGCATTGGGTTGAATTAGAATTAAACCAACGAGCACAAGAGCCAATTGGGCAGGAAAGCGATAGCGGGCAATGGCGCCGAGCACAGGCGTGGTCCAGCCGATCAATAAGGTCAAAAATAGTGCAAAAAGGATCAGTCCTAAAACGAGATTTTTAGCGTTCGTATCCAACCTCCTCCGGTGAAAAATGACATAAGTCAAAAATGCGAAAAGCAACCAAACTTCGAGCATAGAAAGGTATTTCAGTTTACTGCCGGGGTCGTTGGGAAGTGGTCGAATTCCAGCATTGAAGAGTGCTTCAGGGATGTTGAATATGAGTTGCTGAAAGGATTCATCAATGGGCGTAATGTCAATGTAACTAGCGCTTCCTAAGGATTTATAGACTACGGTCCATTCTTCTCCGTTTGGAATCAAATGTACTGGCACAGGTTTCTGGGTACTTCCGAAGAGATAACGAAATGCATTTGCCTCATTTTTCAACTCAGCGGTATACCCCTTCAATTGAATATTCGGATACTCATACGACTGAAAAAAGTAGAAACAGGTGTCGGTTTTCACATGAATACCCCCCTTGCCAACATTGATAAAGTCAAATTGTTTACGCGTCAAATAGTGAACAACAGTTTGCCGAGTACTTGAAAAAACGATAGAAAAAACTGGAATGCAAATGCACAAAAAGAGAATGAACCTCAATAAGTGCTGTTTGAAGATGTAGTGGTATAACGCGACACAAATAAGGCTTACAATTAGGCACATAAGCACGTAGGGTTTGAATGCCAAGAGTATAAATGAAGAAATAAAGAGCCAAATGTGTTTTTTAATCGGGCTTTTTTCAATGAGCAGAGCCCTCATGAACAAGGAGATGCCGAAAAACATAAATGGCTCTTTCATCATGCTTGAGGTCCAAAAGATGGTGCTTGGAACGAGAAGAATAAACCAAAAAAACAAGCGGTTAGACAAGCTAGTACTTCCCTTCAATGCAAGGTAGAGGTTCCGCAACGCCGCGGTAGATAAGAGACAAAGAACACATAAATGTATATAAACAGAATTGAACGAAATGAAATGCAAGATGCTGTGACAGCGGATCACATTTTTTGCATCGTTGATGATGGTTAAATCCCCTGCTGACCAGTATCTTGTGGTGGATAAATAGTGATGAGTCAGTTCTTCAGTTTCTCCAATACCGGTCAACAGTCGAAAATAATCGAGTGGTGATTTATAAAAGACCTCGTTAAGTAATCGTCCTTCATTGAAAAAACGTTCGCCATCGTGACTCAACTCGCCGATACCATAGGTGTGAATATGTAGCCAAAAGAGCAGGAGTCCAACAGCTATCTTTAAGAGGTAGGCACTGGGTAGAGCCAATGGGGAAATGCCATCTATTCTAAATA
>CAMBMC010000066.1 GCA_945868555.1 Chitinophaga pinensis
TCCAACAATGGAATAACAGGAGCTTGGTCGCCAGCAATAAATAACTCAGCAACAACAACCTACACATTTATTCCGGCCGCAGGACAATGTGCGAGTCCTACTGCGATGACAGTCAATGTCAATCCGTCAACCACGCCAACATTCACCACGTGGGGACCCTATTGCCAGAATGAGATCTTGATTCAAGTCATGTTGCCAACAACATCAAACGAAGGATTCACAGGCACGTGGAATCCTGGAATGGTCTCAACGGCTGTTGCCGGTAACATTGTCCATACCTTCACCCCCAATGCTGGGCAATGCGCAAATTCTACAACAATGACTGTCGTTGTGAATGCCGCTGCAACGCCAACCTTCAGTCAGATCAGCCCCATTTGTGAAGGGCAGTCATTCACACTTCCAACAACTTCTAGTAATGGAGTAACAGGAAACTGGGTGCCATTGGTGAATACTACAAATACCACAACGTACACGTTTACTCCGAATTCGAATCAGTGCGCAAATCCGACCACGATGACAGTCGTTGTAAATACACCTGCAGCACCAACCTTCAGTCAGATCAGCCCAATTTGTGAAGGACAGTCATTCACACTTCCAACAACTTCCAACAATGGAGTAACAGGAAGCTGGTCACCAGTATTAAATACCACAAGCACAACAAGCTATACCTTTACGCCGAATTTAGGGTTCTGTGCGACAACAACAGATTTAACCGTTCAAGTGAATCCTGCGCCTGCAGTAAATGTGCTCCCATCAAACCCGAGCATTTCCTTAGGGGGTTCCATTCAGTTATCTGCCAATGGTGCAAACACCTATTCTTGGTCAAATGCGTCTACCTTAAGTTGTGCTGCCTGTCCAAATCCGATCGCGAATCCGATCTCTACGACAACGTATGTGCTAACGGGTACAACTGTCAATGGCTGCAGCGATACTGCTTCCGTTACGGTGATTGTTGTTGGTGAATGCAATGAAGTGTTTATTCCAACGCGATTCTCGCCAAATGAAAATGGCCCAACAGTAAACAATGAATTTCGTGTATTTGGCAATTGCATTCAATCGATGAAAATCTCAATCTATGACCGCTGGGGCGAGCGGGTATTTGAGTCGGAAAATCAAGCACAGACATGGGATGGTACATTTAAGGGAAAGCCATTAAACAGTGGTGCCTATGTGTATACATTTAGCGCAAGCTTACTCAATGGGGTACAGGTCAATACATCTGGGTCAATTGAAATCGTACGTTGAGACTGTTCGAATCTACCTTACAGAGGCACTTTAAACAAAATCTTTTCGCTTTGGTTTAGACCATTAAGCCATCATTACGGCAACAAAAATAAAAGTTATTGTACTTTGTAATATAATTAAAAAATAATTTACTTTTACGAACAACTAAACGATTGCTATGATCAATAAAACACTGTTATTATTTGTCGGCTGCTGCATTTCGCTCTTCTCATTTTCACAAAGTATCACGATTACAGGTACGGTGAAAACTGAAAAGAAGGAAAGCATGCCTTATGTGAGTGTAAAAGTCAAAGGTCAAAATGCGGGTGTCTTGACGGATGCCAATGGAAAGTATTCCATCAAAGCATCAGACTCAACAAGTCTCACTCTTATCTTTTCGTTCTCTGGCTTTGTGAAGCAAGAGGTGCTCGTGAATAAACGAACACTTATCGATGTGATCCTTATTAAAGATGCGCAGGAAATCGAGGAAATGGTTGTTGTCGGTTATGGTGAGGCATCGAGCAAAGAAGTTACTGGAGCAACAGGAAAAGTCAATGGTGATGATGTAGAGAAATTGAATCTTTCACGCATGGACCAAGCCCTTCAAGGTCAGGTTTCAGGGGTGACAATCAGCACAAACTCTGGTTCACCAGGTGGATCATCGAATATCCGTATTCGTGGACTCTCAACCTTTGGGGACAATGACCCCTTAATCTTGGTAGATGGTGTTGTGTACGATTCAGAGGGATTGAATGCATTGAATCCGTCAGACATCAAATCAATCAATGTATTGAAAGATGCCACAGCAGGGATCTACGGGGTGCGCGCCGCAAATGGGGTGATCATCGTTGAAACGAAAAACGGAAAACTCAACAGCAAGCCAAGCTTAGAATACAATGGCTACTATGGAATCCAGCAAACATCGCGAAAATTGGATCTGCTCAATGCGCGCGAATATGCAGTAATTAAAAACGAAATGTTTGCCGCAGGTGGTCAAACTCCACCGTTCAACAATACGAACTTGGGTGTGGGTACTAACTGGCAAGATTCTGTGTTCCAACGGTCACCAGTGCAAAGCCACAACATCAGCATGAGTGGGGGAACCTTCAACACAAAGTACTCGCTCGGCCTAGGGTTCTACAATCAAGATGGGATCGTCGGCGGAAGCAAAGCAAACTTCTCACGGTACAATGCACGTTTGAACTTAAGCACAGATTTAACATCCAAATTGAAGTTGAATTCGGTGTTGCTTTTTTCTTCGGACAGCCGCAGTACCTTACCCGAAAATGGCCTTGGATCGGTGTTGTACAATACGATCAACGCATTTCCAAATGAGCCGGTTCACATGTCAGATGGCAGCTTCTCCTACTTAGCACAAGTAAATGACATCATCAATCCTGTAGCTCAAATTCAAAATCAATACAACTGGAACACAGCGAATAAGTTCGTAGGTAAGGAAGAGTTTGTATACGATATCAACGAGCACTTTACGTTTACAAACCGTTTGAACTTTAACTACGCCATCGTGGATACGAAAGTATTTTCTCCATTGGTATGGTACGGTGAAGGAAAATATGCCAATACGGCATTGAATGCAGATTTAGAGTCACCACTCGTAGAAATCTCAGATGGTGTCTTCTTGAAACGCGGCGCTGCAGTCTATGAGGAGCGCTCAACATTCCTCGATTTGACCTACGAAAGTTTCATGAATTACGATCAAACGTTTGCATCGGTGCACCGTGTGAAAGGAACTTTAGGCGTTTCAGCATTCCAACGATCCGGACGTTCTTTGAATGGGATTGCCTTTAACATTCCGAACAACTCTCTGGAGTATGCTGACATTTCGGCGAATACTGCAGAGGGAGGTTTCTTGAACAACACAGGTTCTTATGAGTTTAAAGAGCGCTTGTTATCGGCTTTCCTTCGTGCAGAGTACGCATACGATAGCCGCTACATGGTGTCATTCATCTTGCGCCGCGACGGTTCAAGCAAGTTTGGTGAAAATAACCGATATGGTTTCTTCCCAACAGCATCAGTGGCTTGGTTGGTATCGGACGAGAAATTTTACAACATCAAGTGCATCGATTACATGAAGTTGCGTCTAAGTTATGGGGTGTCTGGAAATGACCAGATACCAAACTTCGCCTACCGCGCCTTGTTGAATGGTGAGGGAGTTTATGTTTTTGATGATGTGATCACGCAAGGGGTAGCCATTGGCCGTCCGTCAAATCCAGATTTGAAATGGGAAACAACACGCCAATTCAATGCTGGGGTCGACATGACCTTCTGGAAAAAATTGGACTTCACTACAAACTACTTCATCAAGAACACCTACGATTTGTTATTCCAACCTGAGGTAACTGCCATTCTTGGTTCGTATGGTCCAGGTGGATATCCGCCAATCATCAATGCAGGAGACGTATCTAACAAAGGACTAGAAATTGAAATGGCTTTCCATTCTGACAAGAAAAAAGATCTTTCAGCTGACTTAAGTGTAAACTTCACAACGATTACAAACAAAGTAATGAGCGTTCCAAACGGTGTGGATTACATCCCGGGTGCGAGCTTCGGTGTTGGTGGTGATGTTGCTACACGCTTCCAAGAAGGGTATGAGATCGGCTACTTCTTCGGATACCAAATGGAAGGAATTTATCAAACACAAGAGGAAATTGACAATGCTCCAGTGACTCAAGATGGAGCTCAGCCGGGAGACATTAAATTTGTAGATGTCAACGGCGATGGTAAAATCAGCTTCGCTGACAACTCGGATAAAACATACTTAGGGTCTCCAATTCCTGACTTTACCATGGGATTCTCCTTCACAGTAAAATACAAAGCATTTGACTTGGGTGGAACCATCTATTCATCTATCGGACAAGAAATCATCCGAAACTACGAACGTCAACAGCCTTATGCAAATCAATTGGCCTATGTGATTGACCGTTGGACAGGACCAGGGTCATCTTATACTGATCCGCGCTTGACCACTGGCGCAACACGCAATACAGTATTCTCTTCCTACTATGTAGAAGATGGTTCTTTTGTGCGCTTGAGAAACTTGCAAATTGGATTCAATGTTCCAGCGAAATGGTTGAAGAAATTCAAGATCGAATCATTGAGAGTATATGGGGTAGCAAACAACCTTGTAACCTTGACAAAATACCGTGGATTTGATCCAGACATCAGTTCGGGAAGCGTGCTTTCAGCTGGCGTAGATTATGGGTTCTATCCGCAAGCGAGAACATTCATGGGTGGTATTCAATTAAAATTTTAAACGATGAGAAAAGTAAATTTCTATCTGTTTTTGCTTACAGCAGCAGTTTTGCTCACATCTACGGGATGTAAAAAATTCTTGGCTGTTGATCCTCCGTACACACAAGATGCGGAGAACTTCTTCGCAACACAAGAAGATTATGAGCGCGCCTTGACGGGAGCTTATGACTTGCTTCAAGCATCGTTCTTGACGGTTTGGATTGGAGAGATTGCCTCAGACAATTCGATAGCTGGAGGTGAAAGTGTGAATGACTCACAAGGATTGCATCAAATTGACAACATGACGCATGGCGGAGTGAACAACGAATTGCGAAATGTGCTTCGTTGGAATTATGCAGGAGTAACTCGCGCCAATTACATCCTCGAACACCAAAACAACATCGATTTCGTGGGGAAAGACAAAATCATCGCTGAGGCACGTTTTCTTCGCGCATACTACTACTTCGAGTTGGTGAAATTCTTTGGTGATGTCCCTTTGATTATCGATAAGCGCATCGGGATTGAAGAAGCGATTAAAATCCCACGTTCACCGAAATCAGAAGTGTATGCACAAATCGAAGAGGACTTGACATATGCCGCATCGATTTTGGGGCCTGTTGCTCCGCAAAAAGGTCGCGCGACAAAAGGTGCAGCTTTATCTTTATTGGGCAAAGCTTATTTGTACCAGAACAAGTTCGTCGAAGCGGCAGCAACATTTGACCAGGTGATTACAAGTGGCGTTTACAGCTTATATGCAGACTATGAGCAGTTATTTTCCGCGTCAAATGAAAACAACAGTGAAACCGTATTTGATGTGGAGTACACTGGATTGGAAGGCGGAAGCTACGGCTGTTTGATTTGCTTGGAAGGAAATGCTGCCGTTGGATTCCAAGGAATTCGCCAGTACAATGGTCCAGTTTATGGAGATGGAAACAGCTACAATCTTCCAACACAAGCGCTTTACGATGCATTCTCTCCCATTGATCCACGCAGAGGTTTCTCAATTTTGGACATCGACGCTTTTATCGCGGCACAGCCAAATCCTGCGGACATCACCTATGCGATAGGTGCTGGTGGACACACCGGTTTTTATAACAACAAGTACATCAAACGCCAAGGAGAAATTGGCTTGCCAGACAATGACTTGACAAGTCCAGTAAACTATCGCGTGATTCGTTATGCAGATGTTTTGTTGATGGCCGCTGAAGCACATTACAAAAATGGAAATACGTCCTATGCACAGCAGTTGGTAAACCAAGTGCGTGTCCGTGCTGGAATACAAGGGATTTCTGTGAACTCCATCGAAGTCATTTACAGAGAACGCCGCTTTGAGCTTTCAGGTGAAGGGTTCCGTTTCTTCGACCTTGTGCGCACTGGTCAGGCTGCGCAGTTTATTGATGGCTTCCAAGTTGGAAAACACGAGTTGTTCCCAATTCCACAAGTTGAAATTGACCTCGCAGGTGGAAATTGGAGCCAAAACCCTGGATATTGATTAAATTTATAAAGACTGAAATTATGAAATCGATCGTTTTCTTTTCCCTAGTTGCCTTATTCATGGCCAGCGCATGCCAAAAGGATCGCCCAGAAATGGGGGATGCGCCATCAGCGGCAGATGCACTATTTAGCTATGCGCCATCAGCAGCAAGCCCAAATGTGATTGAATTGACTGCCGCAAATCCGAATCTTCAATGCATGTGGGATCTTGGAAATGGCACAAAAATCTCTGGTGCAACCGTTTCTGCTACCTATCCTTATGCTGGAACATATACAGTGAAATTGACAGTGTATGGCAAAGGTGGGAGCAACAGCTCAACCCAACAGATCGTCATTGCCAACGATGACCTTTCCCTACTCAGTAATCCGATTTACGGAATGTTGACTGGTGGCACTAGTGGACTTGGCTACAAAACGTGGGTGATTGATTCCATCGCGGTTGGTCATATGGGCGTTGGCCCAGACCCAGTCAGTGCCTTAGGAAATGTTCCTGAATGGTGGGCTGCCGGATCTGCTGAAAAAGCGGGTTGTGGATTGTACGATGACCGTTACCGTTTTTATTTGAATGGATTTAAATTCGACATGGTCAATCATGGTGACGTGTATATTCACAACTCTTTGTCGGCGTCTTTCCCTGGTTCTTTCCAAAATCTTGGCGACTTCACAGCGCCATACACCGATCAATTGAATGAGTCATGGTTATTGACAGAAGGCGCTGATACGACAATCACGGTTTCGAACAACGCTTTTATTGGCTTCTATTCAGGTGTGAAAACATACAAAATCATAGGTGTAAGCGATTCAACACTTCAACTTCAATATGCGCACCATGCAGGAGGATTGTTGTGGTATTTGAAATTGAAAACCGAATAATTTTTCTAAAAAATAAAAAAGACCTTGTATGAATAACTTATTTCTATCCTTTCTCATCTTGCCGGTCTTGGTCGCATGTGGCAAGGACCCTGAGAATCCGGCTGTTACACTCCCAACAGGATTGACAACAGAAATTATCGTGAATGCAGGTGAAGTGCATGTAACAGCAAGTGCCCAAAACGCAAACTTTTATACGAGTACATTCTATCACGGAACGGATTCTACCGTCATCCAAAGTACGGATGGAATCGCTGTTTATTCATATACTGTGTCTGATACTTTTTTGGTCCGCACCAAAGCACATACAACCCAAACAGACTTCATCCAAAAATTGGATACGGTGATTGTGATCGTGAACCAAGGCACGGGCGGCGCACCAACAACGGGCTATACAACACCCTTGACCTATGCCGGTTATAACCTGGCGTGGAGCGATGAATTTGATGGGACAACGCTTTCCAATCAATGGGCATTCGATCTTGGCACTGGTTCTTGGGGCTGGGGAAACAATGAACTTCAGTATTATAGGAATCAAAACGCGACCGTGAATAATGGTATTTTGGAAATTAAAGCCAAGGCTGAAACATTTAATGGTCAGCAGTTTACATCCTCACGCATCAAAACCCAGGGAATCAATTCATGGAAGTATGGTCGAATTGATGTGAGAGCAGCTATCCCATATGGCAAAGGGATCTGGCCTGCGATCTGGATGCTTGGTGATAACATCGGGACAGCAGGTTGGCCAGCTTGTGGTGAAATTGATATCATGGAGATGATCGGTGGTGTTGGAAGTCCGGACCGAACCTTTTATGGAACGGCACATTGGAGCGACAATGGCACACATGCACAATTTGGAAGTAATAGAAGTTTACCTTCAGGAAAGTACGCGGATGAATTTCATGTGTTCTCCATCGTTTGGAATCAAAACTCTATCCGTTGGTTTGTGGATGACGTTCAGTACAATGTGCTTGACATCACCCCAGCTCAGTTAAGCGAGTTTCAACAGAATTTCTTCTTAATCCTCAATGTTGCTGTCGGTGGAAACTGGCCAGGCAGTCCTGATGGAACAACTGTTTTCCCTCAATCGATGTATGTGGATTATGTGCGTGTATTTCAATAACAACACAGAATCAACGCTCACTAACTTAACTGTATGAAACATTTTATTTTTGCTGCAGCTCTCGTTGCTGTGCTTTTTTCTTGTGCGACCATGCGAACCCAGAAAGATCCTGTCGAAAATCGCATTGATGCGCTGCTCAAGGAACTTTCCTTGGAGGAAAAAGTAGGTCAGACGTGTCAGGTAACCTTGGATGTGATCTTGAAACGCGATGCCAAAGGGAATGCGCTCATTCCAGCTCAGGTAGACGAGGCCCTGCTTTCAGAAGTGATTGACACCTACAAGGTCGGATCAATTCTGAATGTTGGTTCCCACACCTTGACACGCGACGAATGGACAAGCATCATTTCTTCAGTGAACGCACCCTATGTTTCTGGAAAATCAAAATCACCAATTCTTTACGGCATTGACGCCATCCACGGAATGAATTACACCGTTGGAGGAACTCTTTTTCCGCAAGAAATTGGTCTTGCAGCGACTTGGAATCCAACATTGGCTAAACAGTTTGCGGAAATCACTGCCTATGAAACACGTGCATCTGGAGTGCGTTGGAATTTCTCTCCGGTGCTCGACCTTGGTCGTCAGCCCTTGTGGTCACGCAATTTTGAAACATTGGGCGAAGATCCCTATTTAGCATCCGTAATGGGAGCTGCGATCGTTGGAGGGTATCAAGGAGAATCCATCGGTCAATACCATGTTGCGGCATGTATGAAACACTTTGTTGGGTATTCGGCAAGTTATAGTGGACGCGACCGCACACCCGCATGGATTCCAGAAAAGTACATGAAGGAGTTGTATTTGCCGTCCTTCAAAAAAGCAGTGGATGCAGGCGCCTTGACGGTAATGATTAACAGTGGGGTGGTAAACGGTGTGCCCGGACATGTCAACTACCAACTGCTTACCGAGACCTTGAAAAATGAATGGGGTTTCAAAGGATTTGCTGTCTCAGACTGGGAGGATTTCATCATGCTTCATACAGTGCACAGAACTTCTGAGTCATTGGCAGATGCCTATGTGGCAGCATTCAATGCAGGAGTGGACATGAGCATGGTGCCACTAAGTCCTCAATATAAAGAGTACTGTGACATTATGCTCAATGCAGTGAAAAGTGGAAAGATTTCAATGGAACGTCTCGATGATGCGGTGCGTAGAATTCTCCGTGTGAAAGTCATCACAGGACTGTACGATGATCCTTCATTTAAACCAGAAATGTATTCCGATTTTGGCAGCGAGAAATTTAAAACGGCAGCCTTGAATTCAGCGCTAGAGTCGATTACCTTATTGAAAAATGAGAACAATGCACTTCCATTGAAAACAGGTGGGAAAATCTTAATCGCTGGTCCAACAGCAGATAACCTCGTCTTTTTAAATGGTGCATGGACACATACATGGCAGGGAGTTGATTCAAGTTACAACACCCAAAATTGCAAGACAGTGCGTCAAGCCATCGAAGGGAAGTTCGGTAAAGAAAATTGCCTTTATACAAAAGGCGCTGAGTTGGTGATTGAAGACAATTTTGAGAAAACCAACTTCGTGGATTTGGACGACTATGCGAAGAAACTTGACCAAGCAGATGTAGTGGTCTTGTGTTTGGGTGAAATGCCATCCACGGAAAAGCCGGGTGACATTCACTCCTTGAACTTAGATCCTGAGCAACGCGAATTGGCGAAAATGGCCTACAAGAAAAACAAAAAAGTTGTGCTCGTTTTGTTGGAAGGTCGTCCTCGAATTATTCACGACATCGTGGAAGGAGCAGCTGCAATCGTACAGTGTTACCTTCCAGGCGATTATGGTGCTGAAGCTTTAGTAAAGTTATTGAGTGGTGAAGTGAATTTCAGCGGAAAATTGCCCTATACCTATCCGAAATACGATGGTGTCATTGAATTTTATGATCACCCACGAAGCGTTGATCGTTCAAAAGCAGGCGATTTCTCTGCCTACAATCCAGAATGGGACTTTGGTTTTGGACTTTCGTACAGCAAACTGATGTATTCGGACTTGACTTTAAGCAACACAAGTTTGTCCACAAATGAGCAAGTAAAGATTTCAGTGAAAGTGTATAACACAAGCAATCGTGCAGTGAAAGAGGTGGTCCAGCTTTACATTGGCGACACCTATGCGTCCCTCATTCCTGAAGGAAAAAAATTGAAACGTTTCTCTAAAATAGACATAGCAGCAAATTCAGAAGTTGTAGTTGATTTTGAAATTTCGACCAATGACTTGATGTTTGTCAATCAGCAAGGTATCTTTGTTACGGGCGATGGTGATTTCCAGGTAATTATCGGCGGATTAGAAACACATTTTACAGTGAAGAAATGACGAGTAATTATAAAATAGAATTTGAAAAGTTTTTCTCCTATTCCTTGTCCTTGGATTGTTTGATTTTTGGGTATCAAGAAGGACAAATTCATTTGCTCTT
>CAMBMC010000067.1 GCA_945868555.1 Chitinophaga pinensis
GTGAACAAGCTCAAATCCAGGTGAAGTTTGATAGCGCAACGGATAAGAACTACGTGTTGAGGGGAGAACTTTTTCGAGACATTAAACTCTCAATTTATGAGATTGTTACCAATTGCATAAAACATTCGGGGGCGGATCAACTCACATTGAACTTTGTCTCCAAAAACAAAACGTTGCATATTCACATTTCAGACAATGGGGTTTGTGATTTAGATGAACTTGAAGTGTTTAAAGGAAATGGTATTCGCAATATAAGAAAACGGATATCCAGAAATAGAGGGCGCTATTCCTATTATATCGCCAAAGGAAGTCAAGGATTAACCATAGAAATCCATTTACCATTGTGATGAAGCAAATTATTATCATCGAAGACGATATTCACCTGGCACATGAGATGCAAGAAAATATCAACAGCATTGAAAACATGCATTGCCGGCATGTGTTTATCAATCCCATTGATTATTTAGAAAATCCAATCGAAGCAGACTTTTTTTTGCTTGACATTGTGATGCCTGAGATGAGTGGCTTAGAAATGATAGAGCGGATCCTTAAATTGTATCCCAAATCGGTCATCATAATGAATACCATCCAGGATGATTCGGAAACCATTTTCAAGGCGCTGCAACTTGGTGCTTCAGGGTACATCGACAAGCAAAGTTTTGAAACGAAATTTACCGAAGTGTTTGAATGCATCGGCAATGGTGGAGCCTACATGACTCCAAAAATAGCACGTCGTGTGATCGAATTTTTCAACAATCCGCGCACTATTATGCAAGAACTTACGGTGCGCGAAAAAGATATCGTGAATGGGATTCTGGATGGATTAAGTTATAAAATGATTGCGAGTAAGCATGACTTGGCTCTTGATACAGTACGCATGTATGTGAAAAAAGTCTATCGAAAATTGAGCATCAATTCAAAATCGGAGTTGTTTAAGTTGATGCGGAGTAGACTTTAGTTATTGACTTGCACTGTTTTTTTTCTTGACTCATAGGTGATTATTCATTGGAAAATCATGTAAACAAGTTTTTTTATTCAAATGATGTAAAGTTTTCGGTGTAATAAACTTGACGAGTTCAACATATCATGTTTATATGCTAAGCTGGATAATTGCTTTTTCTGTTAAGAAAGTGTCTAAAAAACCTGCCTCTTCATATTTACGTAATCAATAAACCTTTCATTTTTAATATGAGAATAATTAGCTGTTCGTATTAAATCATAAATTTTACACGTCAAAATTTGGACAAATCTTCATAGAGAGAATATCAAGGGTTTAATCAAGTTGGGGGCATAAATCGGATTGATTTTAAAAAAACTCACGATTAAAAAACCAAAGAAATGTTAAACTATTTCCATTTTTCCAGAATATACAAAAGCTTAATTATTCTCTTTTGTTCATTTTTTTTTCAAAATAATACTGCTTCAACTCAAACGGTTCTGCAACCAGGTGACTTATTATTTACAGCAATTCAATGGAGTAATGGTGACGGATTTGAGGCAATAACATTCCGTGATTTGTGCCCAAATACTGTAATTTATTTTTCTGACAATCCATACGAAAATTCAATAGGATTCTGTAATCCGGGAAATGAATATGTGATGCGAGTAACAATATTGACAACTGTTTTGGCAGGTTCAAAGATTCTATTTGATGATTCCGGTGCTCCGGGAACAATTACCTGTACTTCAGGAACAGCTGTAGCAGATTTTCCTTTTACTGCTGTCGGTGGAAATGGAACAGGATTCAATAATAATACAGACAACTGTTTTGCATTTCAAGGTAATTATGATGATCCAATCTTTATTTGTGGAATTAAAACAAATGCTAACTGGACTACTCCAGGAAATGTTAGTTGTGCCAATGTGTCGCATACTGAGCTTCCATCGTCTTTAACGAATGGAGTTAATGCAATAGTTGTGAATTCCGGTAGTGATGCTGTCCGTTACAATTGCGCTATGGTAAATAATACCATTGCCAATTTGCAAGCTTCAATAATGAATACTTCAAATTGGTCTGGATCATCTACGCACTCAACAACGTGCAATTTTACAGTAAGCGACGCTGTTGCCGGGATTTGTAGTGGAACTTGTACATGTAATATTTGGTCAGAAGATTTTAACACCACAAACTACCCTTCACGAACGACCGTAGGCGGTAATTTTAACACGACGAATCCAGCACCTGATTGGACAACAACTTTTACCGATTGTGATGATGCAACTCCATACGGAACTTTAGCTCAGAGTTATTGGGGAACAATAAATGGGGAGTTTCTTGTAAATGATGTTGAAGGAGGTGCATGT
This sequence comes from Chitinophaga pinensis, assembly GCA_945868555.1. Taxonomy (GTDB): domain Bacteria; phylum Bacteroidota; class Bacteroidia; order Flavobacteriales_D; family Crocinitomicaceae; genus M0103. The sequence goes on from CAMBMC010000067.1 coordinate 2,305, forward strand.
ACATGTTCAACAGGAGGTACAAACTCAAATGAATTTTTGACAGAAGTTATTGACATTTCCGGATATACAAATATTTCAATTTGTGCAGTCTTTAGATCAGTCGGATCATTGGAACCGAACACCAATGCAGCATCATGTAATAATTCTGATGATGTAATTCAAGGGCAGTATCGTGTTAATGGCGGACCTTGGTTACAATGGTTTTTTGATGACGATGAGGTTAATTTAAGTCCTGCTTACGTGAATAGCATTAATGGATCAACTTTACAGATAAAACTCTTACTTGGAAATAAAGCAAATGATGAATATTATTATGTGGATAATATTTGTGTTTCAGGAACTATATGTGCTTCTACGACTCCAACCTTTACTCAAATCCCTGCTATTTGTAGTGGCGGATCATTTAGTTTGCCACCAAGCTCCAACAATGGCATTTCAGGTGCGTGGTCACCGGCAATTAATAATACTTCTACAACTGTATATACGTTCACCCCAACAGCAGGACAATGCGCAGGAACGAACACAATGACTGTAACTGTCAATAATCAAACTGTCCCCAATTTCGCACAAGTTGGACCTTATTGTCAGAATGAGGCAGCACCCGCACTTTCAACCTCTTCTACAAATGGGATCAATGGAGCCTGGTCACCCGCATTAAGTACAGCAACAATCGGAACAATAAGCTATACATTTACGCCGACAGCGGGACAATGTGCTACAAACAGAACAATGGACATTGCCATCACAGCACCGATATTACCAAACTTCACAGCTGTTGGACCTTACTGTCAGAATGAAGCAGCGCCCGCACTTTCAACCTCTTCTACAAATGGGATTAATGGAACTTGGTCGCCAGCATTAAGTACAGCAACAATCGGAACTACAACGTATACATTTACACCGACAGCGGGACAATGCGCTACAAATAGAACTATCGACATTGCCATCACAGCTCCGATATTACCAAACTTCACAGCTGTTGGACCTTATTGTCAGAATGAGGCAGCACCCGCACTTTCAACCTCTTCTACAAATGGGATCAATGGATCTTGGTCGCCAGCATTAAGTACAGCAACAATCGGAACAACAACCTATACATTTACGCCGACAGCGGGACAATGCGCTACAAACAGAACTATCGACATTGCTATCACAGCTCCGATATTACCAAACTTCACAGCTGTTGGACCTTACTGTCAGAATGAAGCAGTCCCCGCACTCTCAACCTCTTCTACAAATGGGATCAATGGAGCCTGGTCACCAGCATTAAGTACAGCAACGATCGGAACAACAACCTATACATTTACGCCGACAGCGGGACAATGCGCTACAAACAGAACTATCGACATTGCTATCACAGCTCCGATATTACCAAACTTCACAGCAGTTGGACCTTACTGTCAGAATGAAGCAGCACCCGCACTTTCAGCCTCTTCTACAAATGGGATCAATGGATCTTGGTCGCCAGCATTGAGTACAGCAACGATCGGAACAACAACGTATACATTTACACCGACAGCGGGACAATGCGCTACGAGCAGAACAATGGACATTGCTATCACAGCTCCGATATTACCAAACTTCACAGCAGTTGGACCTTACTGTCAGAATGAAGCAGTCCCCGCACTCTCAACCTCTTCTACAAATGGGATCAATGGAACTTGGTCACCAGCATTAAGTACAGCAACGATCGGAACAACAAGCTATACATTTACGCCTACAGCGGGACAATGCGCTACAAACAGAACAATGGACATTGCTATCACAGCTCCGATATTACCAAACTTCACAGCAGTTGGACCTTACTGTCAGAATGAAGCAGCGCCCGCACTTTCAACCTCTTCTACAAATGGGATCAATGGATCTTGGTCGCCAGCATTAAGTACAGCAACGATCGGAACAACAACGTATACATTTATACCGACAGCGGGACAATGTGCTACGAACAGAACAATGGACATTACGATTAATATGATGCCGATTGCGCCAAATGCCGGTTCAGATACTAATTATTGTTCAAACACAGATTTGCCCCAAATCACAGTTTCCGGATCAAATGGAATTTTTACCTGGTATTCTAACTCTAATCTGACAAATGTTTTGGGAACAGGTAATTCCTTTGATCCTTTAAATGAATTAGGACAATCAAATTATTATGTCACCGAAACTATAGAGGGTTGTGAAAGTTCTGTAAGTATTGTTACCATTACAATTGAGGAATGTGACATTATTGTTCCAACAGCATTTACACCGGATGGGGATAATGTCAATGATTATTGGGAAATTATAAATCTAGACGGAGTGTACCCAAATAATGAGGTTACAATATATAACAGATGGGGAAGTTTATTGTATCAATCTGAACCAGGAGCTTATTCCCTTAATCCATGGAAAGGTGAATACAAAGGAGAAGCTCTTCCTGTCGGATCCTATTATTTTATAATCGATTTTAATGTAGAAAATGTGGATGCACAAAAAGGGATCATTTCAATTATTTTGGAGTGATATTCAATGTTTTTGGAAAAATTACTGATCTCCCAAAAAAAATATATGTCGATTGGAAACCGTCTGAGAGTAATAATATTGAAATTTTAAATGGTAGATATCCCGACCTCTTAATTCACGCGTAAACGACAAAAACCCTTGTAATCATTTGTTTACAAGGGTTTTTTAGGAAATTAAATCAAAAACAACTGGTTATCGTTGCCTTCGTACAATAAAATTTTAACTAATCTTCATTGCGAAATCGAAAACTAGTGAGAATAGGTATTCAGTTAATTCAATACAACTTTACTGATCTTGATTTCTTGCTCAGTTTCGACACATACAAAGTAAATCCCACGAGCAAAATTGGAGACATCTAATTTTACCTCACCATTTACAAATGAACGTGGAGCAATTATAATTTTACCATCCTCAGCGATCATTTTTAGGCTTGCATTCGATGATATATTTCCAAATAATTGAATCGTAAGTGTTGTCGATGCTGGATTAGGAACTACCATCATATTAATTGTTTCTAACTCATTAAGACCAGCACAATCATTCACTAAAATTGATTCCGTTGCACTGGATGAGCAACCATTGTTGTCCGTAAATGAATATGTTATTGCCGTTGAACCGACACCGGCTACTGCAGGATCAAACATTCCATTCGTAACGCCTAATCCAGAATATACACCACCAAGCGGCAATCCGCCTAACAATGAAAAAGCAACAACATCACTACAAACCTCTGTAAATTGAGATTGACTAACCAATGGGCTTGCATTCACCAAAATTGTCGCTACATCTGACCCATCACAACCATTCTCATCCGTATAATTATATGTCACGGTATATGTACCAGCACCAATAGTTGGATCAAATGATCCAGATGAAACACCAGTACCTGAGAAAGCACCCCCGACAGGTGTAGCAGTTAACACAAGTGCTGACGAATTCTCACACAATGGAGCAATAGGTTCAACCGTAACTGTTGGATTTGAATTAAATTCAACAGCCGCTGTTCCGTTTCCTACAGCTGTGCAGCCCCCTGACGCAACTGAAGAAATGGTGAATGTTCCATTATTCGTCGTGTTGAATGTGTAAGGAGATGAGCTTGTGTTAATTGAACTATTTATTGATCCATCCGAATAAGTTATACTCCATGGCGCAACACCAGTCAACTGGATTGCTATTGTTGCCTCCTCACCAACACAAAAATTCCCGCCACCTGAAATTGAAGCACTTGGAACTTGTAAAATAGTTATTGAAAATGAGGCAGGAACTGCTATACATGAGCCAATAGAAGCAATGGTGTTTGTAACTATATATGAGCCATTGGCACTAGACGCTAAATCAATTTCTCCGGTATTTGCATTCACAAAAACCAACCCATTCGTCGATGAAAAAACACCGCCACTTGCACCTGCTCCATAAATCGGCGAAGGATTTAATGTATTACTGCAAAATGTATTTCCGGAATATGTGAACGTTGCATCTGGTGAAGAAGTTATGGTAATAGACTGTGATGTTTGATTTGGACAAGTACCAGTTGTATTGTAGGTAACAGTGTATGTACCAGTTGCAGAACCTGCAACATTAATTTCTCCAGTAGACGAATTTACAAAGGTCAAGCCAGCTGGTACAGATGAAAACGACCCTGCTACTGAAGTTGTAGGAATTTGGTTAGACGATGAAGAACATATAGAATTATTCGGATAATTAAAATTTGCATTAGCTAAAGGAATTACCGAAATAACTTGAGGAATTGAACTTTGAGAAGTACACCCATTAACAGTGGAAGAAACTGTAATTGTTGAACTATTACTTACTGTAATTGCTTGCGTTGTAGCACCAGTCGACCATAAGTTTCCAGTTGGTGTTGAAGAAGTTAAAACAACTGATCCTCCGCTACAAAAAGTGGTGACACCCGTTGGAACAATAACTGGAGCATTTGGAATAGCATTCACAGTGATTGTTGTTGTCTTAAAGTCAAAACAACTATTCCAAAACCCGCCGTTTGTCGCCAATAATACGTCATAAGTCCCTGCATTTGGGTGAGTGTACGTGGTATTCGCAGACCAAATGTATGGTGTTAGATTATCCATGTCATACACATAAGTTGAATCAGGCACTCCAGTTCCAAAATAAGACCGAAAAACTTGATAATTCATCATTCTATTGCTAAATGCAGCAATAGGCGTTGAAGTGTTTGTGTACGTAATTGGAGTACCTTGACATACCGAAAGCGCTGATGCAGAAAAATTGGTATTGATGGTATAATTCACAATTGGCGCAACTAGAGGCTCAAAATTCAATGTATTTGTAAAATTGGTTGCATCACCCGTTGATAACACAGGAATTGACACATATGAATTTGATGAATTCGGATAATACGCAGATTTATATCGGGTGAAATCTTCATCATAACTTTGACCTGTTAAGATGTTATTCACATAAAAATCAAGGATTCCATTTGCATTTGTTGCAGCTAAAACAATCGCATAATTGCCCGTTACAGTTAAAGGACTGGCAAAGTTTACATAAACATAACCTGCTACGGTTGATGAAACTGTAACATTTCCGCTTCCTACGAGGGTTGTTGGCACATTCGAGGCGTTTACATTGTAGATCGCAGCATTTACGACTACAGTTGCAGCACTTCCTGTATTTCTTGAACCGAAAAATTCTACACCAGCAATAGATAATGGTCCTGAATTCAAAAAGGTTTGTGAAATAGACTCATTATCCGATGCCCATACATTAAAAACAAAAAATGTTGATGCACCCAATACCTGTTCTTTTACTTGTGGATACCGCAAGGTGTCTAAACAAAGTAAGGTTTTCTCCTGGCTTAAACTGTTTACATTCGCCTCATGTGCGAATAATCCATTCGATGATGAAGTAGATAATATCCCTTTGTTCGTTTGAGAATTTAAGGAATATGAACTAAAAATTACAGATAATAAAATAAAGATTTTTCTTTTCATAATTTACAATTAAAACTATTTTTTAAAATTTAACTATTTGATTAACAACAATACCTTTACTAATCTAACATGCGAAACAAATATAATTAATTCAATTCAAGTCAAAATATTATCTAGAAATAAAGTTTGAACCTTTAAAAAATGGTTCTTTCAAAAAACCATTGGTAAATTCAATCATGATGTAACTTTTTGGAGAGTTTGGACAATTAACGATCAAGAGAAATCAGAAAAACTGAAATGTCGGAGGAGAGAAAGTCACTATTCATGGATTTGTATGACCCGAATCACAGTCGATTCGAACGTTTTTGTAAAGCGAGGGTCTATGGCGAAATGGATTATAAGGATCTCATGCACGATACTGTTGTTATTGCTTTTCAGAAATTTGATCCTTCTTTTGAAAAAGCAAGTTTTTTGTCTTTTCTCTTTGGAATTGCGATCCGTGTCCTGGCCAATAATAAAAGGCGAAAAGATAAAGATATGATCCATCAAAATAGCATTAAACGTGAGGATGAATTCTATGATCATACCATTCAAAAGGAGGAAATCGAACAATTGTATGCTGCATTGAATGAATTACCCGAAATTCAAAAGGAGTCTATCATTCTTTTTGAAATTGTTGGATATGCCATAAAGGAAATAGCAACGCTGCACGAGGTCAGTGAGAATGTTGTCAAACAGCGCTTGTTTCGTGGAAGAAATCAGTTGAAGCTAGTTTTAACCCGACAACTTGAAATCAGTAAAACAATTGGGTTATGACGGATGAACGAATTGATGTATTGTTTGAGGCCTTGAAGAATGAACGGCCTTCTGTTCAATCAAATGAGGTCATTGAATGGCTAGATCATGCGCCTAAAGTTCAGGTTGAGCGAAATTGGAAGTCGAAAATCAAACTTAAACCAATACTCTTCGGGGTTTTGTGTTTCATTGCAGCATTGTTTGTGATGCTGACTATTGAAGCGGAATCGCATCAGTCACCTTCGTCACCAATTAAACCGAATAAAGTGAAGGAGCTTGTTGAAAATGGTGAAGACAGTACCGTGAATGTGATGCATACGTCAACAAGAAGAACAAGCGAAGAGCGAAAAAAAACGGGTGTTCTCAAAATTCCACGCGATACACTTTATTTTGAGCCAACCCCTGTTCCACATTCAGATGAAGCACCTACTAAGGAAAATAAGACGGAGCTCGTGAATGATGACAATTACTGGACCCTCATGACCGTTGATCAATCGAAAGAATCTGAAATTCGGGATTATCTCTTTATTCTTGATTCTCTACAATTGTATGGACGTAAGGCACGTTTCACGATGGACGAACCGGATTGTTATTTGCAGATCTACAACGATTATGCAGTCATTTCTTACCGTTTTCGAAATCGAAGCTATTTTAGTGCCGGAACAATTCACCGGGAGGAGACACAGGTAATTGATGGTAAGACCTACAAGGTTTTTGCTTTTCAAGCAGACAACTCGATGGTGAGTTCCAATTTCGGTAGTCGTGTATTTTTTGGCTTTCGTGAAATTGAAAATCGCACCAATGATATTGAAATTTTGTTCTTTAACCAGCCCTGGGCCCCAACAACCATTTTCACTGGTCACACAGCCGCAGAAGAGGAGAGACGAAAACTTATGGAAAGATCAAATTCTCAGGAGAGAAAAAAATAATTAGGGAAAGCTTTCTGTATACATCGGTATTGTTGGTTTCCATACAATCAAAGCGCCATTTAATCTACCTCAATTTACTCTGCAAGCTGCTCCAACCCCCACCATTGTGAACGTTTTGAAAACCTTTCGATTGCAGAATGCTTTTTGCCGATGCACTGCGCATCCCACTCGCACAGTAGGTAATCACTGGCTTGTCTTTCTTGATTTTCCCTAAACTTCCTTGCAAACTTTGAAGGGGAATGTTTACAGATCCTTTGATGTGTCCGCCATTGAATTCAACTGGTGAACGCACATCAATGATTTGTGCGCCTTGTTTCATTAATTCGCTAAAATCTACTTTTGGACCCATCCCAAATAGTTTTTTAAGTGTATTGATCATCTTGTTTTTGGCGTTTTTTGAAATGCATTAAATAACAAGCCTCCGAGTAAAGCGCCATACAAGGTGCTATTCAAAGGCTTTGATGTAATTGGACAAGTGCCACTTGCACAACCCACAAAGTGGTAATAAAGATATCCTCCAATGAGGCCAATGAAAACGCCTACCAAGGTCAAGCGATTGTTTCGTATGAACTGCTTCATGATAACTTACTTTTTACAGGTATTCCACCCGAAAACGCTATAGAGTGGACAAAAACCAATGGTGCTTGTCAATAGAAAAATGCCTGCAAGGACCAACCCAACAATGGCCATGGTGCCCGAAATCACATTTCCTAAATA
>CAMBMC010000068.1 GCA_945868555.1 Chitinophaga pinensis
CGAATTATCCCAATGCATACCATGTGCGATCAATTGCTACGAAAGATTCACCGAGGGAATACCTTCGAGGAGTGGAATGCGGTGCAAACAATCATGAGCATGCACATGTATCCGCAACATTGGATGGACGTAAAAATCATTCAAGTGCCCTCTAATCTTCGTGAATCCATGAAGATGTCAGGCGATTTTGCATCTTACACAGATTTGGCAGATCCGAAATCTGGCGAATTTAAAAAAATGGGAGATTACAACATTGCCCATCAAAAGTTGGAGTCGAAACGCAATGAATACGACAAAAAGCTCATTAAGCTCGTAGAGAAATTTCAAGTTGTCCAGTCTATCTTCAACTGGCAATACATGAAGATTATTCCTGTGAAAAGTGATGTCAAACAAACCTGGTATGTGCCATTGAGCATGGAGGTGATGCAAGTGGACTCTGTCTCATCTACTTTGGCACTTCGCTATATTTCAGGATTGGATAGTGCTGCGAGTTCGAACCGTTATGGTGAGGTGGATGACTTGCTGACCGAACTTATTGCTTTTCAGCGCGAAGCCGGGAGCAATGTCGTTCCTTCCGAAAAGAAGGTGGAGATTGAAATTTGGTACAACAAGATGAATGTGTTTAAGCACACCTATCAGCTGTATTTGCTCCTCGGACTATTTTTATTGTTGCTCTATTTCATTCGAATTTTTGCTAAGACAGGTTTTGGTGAATCGAAACTCTTCCGACGAATCCGAAAAACCATCACATTTGTGTTGATCGTTGTTTTTGTCTATCATGCTCAAGGCTTGGGGGCACGTTGGTACGTCTCCGGTCATGCTCCTTGGAGCAATGGATATGAGGCAGTGATTTTCATTGCATGGGCTACGATGATCGCCGGTTTTATTTTCTCCCGCAAGAATGCTGTTATTTTGGCAGGTACAGCGATACTGGCTTCGATGATGATCTTTGTGACAGAAATGAATTTGCTTGACCCTGATATTACCCCATTACAACCTGTACTTAAATCCTATTGGTTGATGATTCACGTTGCAATCATTACATCAAGTTATGGCTTCCTTGGATTAGCGGCAATTCTTGGATTGCTGAATTTGACCTTGTACATATTCCGTTCAAATCGAAATGCACAAATCGTTACCATCAACATCAATGAATTGACCTATGTTTCAGAGATGACGATGACGATTGGTTTGTTCATGTTGACCATCGGAACCTTCCTCGGTGGTGTTTGGGCCAATGAGTCTTGGGGACGCTATTGGGGCTGGGACCCTAAGGAAACATGGGCACTTGTATCTGTACTCGTGTATGCCGTTATCCTTCATTTGCGCTACATTCCGGCCTTGAAAAGTAAATTCACATTCAATGTCGTGAGTCTTTGGGGCTATTCTGCTATTCTTTTCACTTTCTTTGGGGTGAACTTCTACTTGGTAGGACTTCATTCGTATGCACAAGGAGAGGGGCTTGGAACAATCCCGAATTGGATCTTCATTACGGTTATTGGGTTTGTTCTCTTCACCGTCTTGGCTTCTGTGCGCAATCGTCAGTATGTGAAATCGAACTCGGAGGACGAAAATTAAAACATTTCTACTATGAAATTAGACATCCTTGCTTTTGCAGCACATCCTGATGATATTGAGCTTTCTTGCTCAGCAACCCTGATGAAGCATATTGATTTGGGTAAAAAGATCGGGATCATTGATCTCACGCAAGGCGAACTCGGAACCCGTGGGAATATCGAATCACGTCATGCTGAAGCTGAACGGTCTTCTAAAATAATGGGTATTCATGTTCGGGAGAATTTAAAGCTAAAAGATGGATTTTTTGATTTTTCAGAAGAAAATAAACGATTGATTATCCAACAAATTCGTCGTTTTCAGCCAGAAATTGTTTTAGCAAATGCCATTGAAGACCGGCATCCTGACCATGGTCGTGCGGCGAAATTGGTCGCTGATTCATGTTTTTTAGCAGGTTTAAGAAAAATTGAAACCAGCTATGGCGGTGAATCCCAATCACCACATCGTCCAAAGGCAGTATATCATTACATCCAAGATCATTACATCAAACCTGATTTCATCGTCGATACAAGTGAGTATATGGACAGAAAGTTGGAAGCAATCAAAGCCTTCAAAACACAATTCTACGATCCAAATTCGATTGAACCAGCTACACCAATTTCTGGAGAAGAATTTTTTGATTTTGTTAAGGCACGCATGATCCAGAGCGGCAGAATTATCGGGGTGAAGTACGCAGAAGGATTTACTTCTTCACGTGAGATTGGTGTGCATAACCTTTTCGACTTAATGTAAATGTGAATACAACCATTTTTATATTTGCTGCGTCTAGAACACAGAATTTAACTATCATGAGATATATTTTAGCATTCGCATTTTTAATTTCACTTCAATTTATAGTGAATTCTCAATGCAATGGATCGGAACCGGCCATCAATTTCGGTCCTGACACGATTCTCTGTCAAGGTCAAACATTGGCCTTAAATGCTCCTTCAGGATTCAACTTTTACCAATGGTCCACAGGTACAACGGGCGCCAATATAACTGTAACAGCGGATGGAACATATTCAGTAAATGCAGGATTGATTGGCAGTACCATCATTCTTAATGGAAATTTTCAGGGGGGAACAACGACCGCTGCCAATAACTTTACTACGGCCTATGGACCAGGAACTGGAGGTACCTATGGTTTGTTGTCTACGGAAGGACAATGTGCCATTTCTACTTCGCCTTCACTGGTGCACAACAACTTTAGTTTTTGTGGAGACCATACAACTGGAACAGGAAATATGTTGATAGCCAATGGTGCATCAGCTGCCAATACAACCGTTTGGACGCAAACCGTAAACGTAGCGACCAATACAGATTATGTCTTTTCTTTTTGGGAAATGAATGTACTGAATACAACTGCGGTTGCAAGTCTTCAACTATACATCAATGGAGCGCCGATTTCTGGAATAATTCCGACATCAACAACAGCTTGTGTGTGGACCGAAAATCCTGGCGTTTGGAACTCAGGTGCAAGTACTCAAGCGATTCTGTCGATTGTGAACCAAAGTACCCTTACTTCTGGAAATGATTTCGCCATCGATGACATTTACTTTGCACCAATTTGTTTGGTTACAGATACCATCAATGTCCTTTACGATACGGTACAAGTGAATGCTGGTCTTGACCTATTGTTCTGTGCCAATGAAACAGATACACTAACGGCAAGCGCCAATGTGGATATTAGTGCGTACTCTTGGAGCAGCGGTCAGCAAGTGTCTTCATTTTCTCCGACTACTACTGGAACCTACACCGTAACGGGTACATCACTCAACGGTTGCACGTCAACGGATGCAGTGAACGTGAGCATTACAGCAATGGATTGGAACATAGCTCAGATCATCATGGGACCATCTGATTGTGGCCAGACAAATGGCTATGTTTCGGCCATAACCTCAGGAACGTTCTCTGATCCTGCATCATATACGTGGACGGGCCCAGATACAAACAGCAGTAATTTTATCAATGCGTCCGTTTGGGACAATCTGTCTGCTGGATGGTACTATTTATCGATCGAATCCAATGGCTGTTACCGCTACGATTCGATGGAGGTAACCATTAACAATCCACCAATCGCGGCAGTAAGCGCAACGCCTTTGACAGGAATTTATCCCTTGCCAGTAAACTTTACCAACAGTAGCCAATATGGTACTACCTACGATTGGAATTTCGGAAATGGGTCAACCGCTACAACAGTAGATTTGTCGGGTCAGAACACGACTTATGATACAACGGGTACCTATGTCGTCATGCTTGTTGCCATCACAGGAAGCTGCACAGATACGGCTTATGTGACGATCATTGTTAACGATCCGCCAGTGATTCCACCAACAGTGCCTGTATCTCTTGAAACTGCGAATGTATTTACTCCGAACGGCGATGGGGCCAATGATGTGTATACATTCACAATGGAGAACATTACCTCGATTGATATAACGATCTTGAATCGATGGGGGAATGTAGTTTACCAAAGTACAGATCCTTTGTTTAAGTGGGATGGGAAAGCGCAAAATGGCGTTGATGCACTGCCAGGGGTTTATTTCTACACGTTTACAGCAAAGGGCGCGCAGGATGAACCGTTTGATGGACACGGATTCATCCATTTGATTCGTTAGACGTATTTAGTGTGCCGTTTCTATGGAAATGGGATTTCCTTGCCAAAGGAGTTGATCACCTGTTTTCTTTCCTAATAATACCGAAACAAGCGGTGCGGCAGGAGATATGCAAAATATGTATGTATCGTCCACTTGTATTCTTCCAAAACCCACTGAAATGTAGTACCAGCCGTTCGAGGTTTTTACTAAGCTTCCCAAGCGAATCGTTGGCGACACCAATGTAGGGTCCAATCGCTGTGCTAGGGACATCAGTTGCTCGTGTTGCTGAATAAATCCCCCAATCTTTTCGCGTTCCAACTGCGCCATCGCACGACCTGTCTCATGCTTGTCGCCTGCAGTGCTTTTTGCATCGGCACTCAAGGAATCGTCTGTTTCGGCCAAGGATGCACGCATTTCCTTGTACTTTTCATTCAAAGCATTGGTGAGCGCAGCATGAACATGAACTTTATTTAAGGACATGCGCATAAAGTTTTTTAACAGCCTCAAGTACAGTTTCATTGGAATAGCGTAAGGCATATTGCCGAATGACTTTTCTGTCGAATGTCGCACCATTGAAAATGCGTTCCATGCCAATGGCTAAACTCAATGGATTTCGTGTTTCGACTTGAATTCCCAAGGCACTTGGAAGGTCATCTGCAATGCCCACTGATGTCGAAATGACAGGGATTCCACAAGCCCATGCTTCCGCTACGACAATGGAAAATGATTCGTAATCCGAATTTAAAATGAACGCATCAGAAGCGCGGTAAAAAGGTGGCAATTCCTCAGGCTGACAAGGTCCGAAGAACCGAATGTGCTTTGATAAACCTTTTGATTCAATATATGCTTTCAAGTCATCAACAGATTCATCACTCACAATGACCAGCTCAAATGTGCGGTATCCTTTTTCGTGCAAAAGTGAAACTGCATCCACAATGCCATATGGATTTTTTACTGTCGTATCGAGTGTTGAAATATGGAGAAAGCGGAATTTTTCGTTGTAGGAGGATGTGGCAGGTGTAAAAAGGTCGATATCTACTGGATTTGGAATCACTGCTAGTGGTGTATCCTTGAAGTAGCGCGCCAGATCCTTCTGTTGGAATTCAGAGACCGCCACGAGATGATCAATGTGCTTACGTGTGGTTCTTGCGATGTAATGGACTTTCAGCGACCATGATTTTTGACGTTGACGTGCAAAGATGGAACTGTGCTCGGTCACAATTAAGGGGCAATTGAATAATTTTTTTGCCTTGACAAACAGATATCCTTTAGGAAGCAGTACATGAGCATGGATGAGGTCTACCCCTGAAATCATATTGAGTCCCGCATCAAAAGCCCGGTCAATGGCCTTGCGGCGTTCGAAGAAATTTGAACCTTTGGGGTGATAAATGACAATTTCTCGCAAACGCTCATGTTGGTTTTCGATAATCTCAATTTTGGAGCAGGATTCATCCGCTACAGTGTGCAGCAAAGTAACTTGAAAGGATTGTGCGATGAGTCGCGCGTGATTCATCACAAAATTCCCTAAGAATGGCGACTTCCGATTTGGATACCAAGAACTTAGGATGAGGATGTGCTGTTTGTCGTGCATTCTCAGGCGAGCGTCTTGGAATAAACCGATTGCAATTGCTCGAGTGCAAAATCTATCTCTTCCTTCGTCGTATAGCGTGAAAATGAGAAGCGTGCGTTTGGTCGCGTGGTGTCTGCCCCAATTCCTTCCAGTACATGTGAGCCTTTCGTGGCGCCTGAGGTACATGCACTACCACCAGAGACAGCGACACCTTTCAGATCCAGAGTAAACAAGAGCATCGATGCCTTTTCTGTTTTGGGCAAACACACATTCAATACGGTATAGAGAGAGCGCTCAGGATCTGTTTCACCGTGGAAATATACTTCAGGGAAATGCGATGTGAGTCGATCGATGAGGTAGTTTTTTAAACCCAGAATATGCGTTCGGTGTTCTTCAAGACCCTCACAAGCCATCTGCATGGCCTTAGCCAACCCTGCGATTCCAGCTACATTTTCAGTTCCACCGCGCAATCCACGTTCTTGGGAGCCACCGTGAATAAAGGCCTCCGCCCGAACGCGTTTGTTGATGTATAAAAATCCTGATCCTTTAGGTCCATGTAATTTATGGGCAGCACAAACGACAAAGTCTATATCGAGTTGACTCAAGTCCAATGGAATGTGTCCCATCGTTTGTACGGTATCCGAGTGTAAATAAGCTCCATGTTTGCGGCAGAGTGCACTCACTTTTTGCAAGGGCAGTAGTGTAGCGATTTCATTGTTGGCATGCATGAGCGAGACCAAAGTTTTTTTACCATCGGCCAACAACTCTTCCAAATGTCCTGGGTCTATATGTCCTTTCTCATCGATGCGCACATAATCAATGCTTACCTTTCTATGTTTTTTATGTACTTCAACCGTATGTCCCACCGCGTGATGTTCAATCGTTGAAGTGATGATGCGTTCAACCCCAAGGTCAAGTATTGCGGTGTTGATGGCCATGTTGTCTGCTTCGGTTCCACCTGAAGTAAATACGATTTCAGAGGGCTGGCAATGCAACAAACTTGCAATGGTTCGGCGAGAAGTTTCAATAATTGCTTTGGTCTGTCGGCCATAAAAGTGAGTTGAAGAAGGATTTCCAAATTGATCCTTGAGGATTGGTGCCATTACTTCAAACACTTCGGGTGCCAAGGGTGTCGTGGCAGCATTGTCCAGATATACACGCATCTGCTTTTTTTATGCGAAGATAGCAGGAAGAAATTAGAATTACGAATTTGATGCCTTCGGCAATTTAAGATTTGATCCCTTCGGGAATTTGATGCCTTCAGAAATAATTACGAATTACTAGTTACGAATTGAATTTGATGTCTCATAGAATTTGATGCTGCGCAAATTTGATTCCTTTGGAAATTTGATGCTGTGCAATTTGGAATTTGATCCCTTCGGGAATTTGGAATCTTAATGTCTTGACGTCGTATTGAATTCGCTTGTCCTTTGTCTTTTAGCGCAGCGAGTATATTGTTTTCAGTATTTCAAACTTCGAAGCTCAAAGAGCGAAGAAGTTGTCTTAAAGTATTGAAATCTTAGCATCTTGAATTTTTGCTAAAAGAATCTTTTTGCTGCGTAAAGATGGAGCGCGTTAAATCCAGTTGCCTTCAGGTTGCATGCCAATGACTTCAGAGTGCGCGTGCTGAGAAATTTGACGAATGAGGTGCTGTCGGTAAGCATCTGGCATCCAGTCGAAAGGTTCAATTTTAATTTCAGCGTTGATTTTCTCTTCAAATTCAGACAGCTGTTGAGCTGTTTGCGCAGGTTCAGGTTTAATTGTCATGTGTTCTTTGTATTAATTCGCGACATAAGATGTCCTCGAATATTACAAAGAGAAGAAATGAGAGGTTGGAAATCAATGACAAAGTTCAAATCGAAACATGACAAAAGTCAATTAATTTTGAGCTTCATTCAATGAATATTTTTTTTTGAATCGAAGAGAATGTTGAATGGATGTGCAGGAAATAAATGCCACTTGATAATTTAGGGAAGGGGTAGGATCCGGTTGGCGAAGTTTCGAATAGCTCAATTGGATATTTCCCATCTAAATCCGTAAGGTATACTCTTGTGTTTAGATTTTCATTTAGGCCATTAATGTGTAAAGGAAACCCGTTTGAAACGGGGTTGGGATAAATGATGAGGGAATTGTCATTGATTTCATTTAATTGGTTTTCTTCAAGGTTTAATCTAACCAAGCCACCAATCTCGGTGCCAACCCAAAGTGTATTTTGATCATTTCCTAAGATAGAAAAGACATGGTTATCTGGCATTGGTGAGTTACTCGTATTCAGATTCAACCAATTTGAGTTGTTAAGGCGCAGAACGATTCCGTTTTGTAATGTACCGATTAAGAAGTTTTGGTTAGGATCTATCGAAAAACAGGTTAAACTATTCGTTGGGATGTCAGAATTTGACGTATTGAACGAAAGCCATGTTTGATTTCCTGTATCTGTAAATAAACCTTGAGCGGCACTTGCAAACCATGGTTTTTGGGTTGCATCAATTTGCACAGAAATAATCGAATTGTCTGGAATGTTGGCGTTGGAAATTGTATAGCTATTGATTTGATTGTTCGTCATGTAAATTACCCCACCATTGATTGTACCTATATATTTAGTGTTCTGTGAATCAATTCCAATTGAGGTGATATTATTGGTGATTAGTCCTGCATTTGCCATGGTCCAAATGGTCCAATTTACTTCGTCAAAGTAGGCTAAGCCCTCTACAGTGCCTATCCATTTGTTGTTGTTTTGGTCAATTTGGATGGTTCGAATAAAATTATCTGGTATGGAACTGTTTGTCGTATTGTAATTGAACCAAGATGTGCCATCGTACTTAAATAGGCCATGCATCGTTGTGCCAATCCAAACGACGTTGTTCGTATCAATCGCGATCGCGCGAATATAATTTTCAGTTAATCCTGAATTTGAGCTATTGAAAATTTGCCACGATACACCATCAAAGCGAGCTAAACCATTATCAGTACCTATCCAAAGAATATGCTGTCGGTCCTCCGCAATGCAATGAACGGCGTTGCTTGGCAAAGGAGAATTGGCTTCATTGTAGATTGTCCAACCTGCAGATTGAGCGAAAAAAAAACTTCCGTTAGCAAGAACTAACGGAAGTAAAACAAAAAGTGTTTTCCATGTTTTAGTCATGGATAATAAGTCGTGTGGTATATTTTTTACCTTCATATTCGATCGCAAAGATGTACATTCCTTTGGACAGGTTCTTTGTATTTATGGACCTTTGATTTAATCCATCGTGATAGTTGGCTTTTTCGGAATAGACAGTTTCACCAATAATAGAATACATTTCGTAGGTCAATTCGCCTGAATGCTCTGTCGTGAACTGGATTGAAAACTCACCATTGTTCGGGTTTGGTGAAACGACGATTGAACGTTTAAAAAGGATGTCTTCGCCCAATCCTGCGCATGAATTTACAACAGCATTTACTGGTGTCAAAGCACTCGAACACGTGCTGTTTTCAGTGACAACTTGCCAATCGTAGAAGAAATAATAATACGATGCTCCTGCCGATGCTCCAACAATAGACAAGATATCGGGAAGTTCGTAGGGGTAAGTAGCGCTGTTGTTGTTGCGGTAGAGACCTGTTGTGCCGATACTCTTTCCAACAAGTCTTAAATTGGTGCCAACTGGCACATTAAAATTCAGCTGAACACGATTTGATCCTGTAAGGACATTCGCCACCATGGTTTCTAGCATTACTCCATTTTGGTCTTGTAACTCAATGGTAAATGAACCTGCTGATTGGGAATAAACGAGTGCCGATTTTAGCGTAAAGTTCACGTAGCTATTGAAGATTTCATATTGGTCTGATGCCACATAGCCACCACCTCCAATGCCATTCGTGTAGGGTTCAGCATTGATTGAATCCAAATAAACGTCGGTGTTTTGTGCAAAATAGGTTGTTGTTTGCGTTAAATTTGGTGTAATGAGGGTGTCACCCGAAGCGACATAATTTCCGCTTGCATCGAACCATGATATATCACCTGATCCTTCAGCAACGAGGGTCATACTTCCGGAAATGCAGACGGAATCGCCTGATGTTACTGGCGCGTCTGGCATCACATTGTTGACGATAAATGGTTCAGAGGTATTTGTTCCACAATAGTTGGATACTTCACAAGTATATGAACCCGCTTGGTTGACAGTAATTGTTTGTGTTGTATCGCCCGTAGACCATAAAAAACTTGTTCCAGCAGATGATGTTAAAGTCAATGATTGACCATCACATAAATTGTTGGAGTTATTTGACGATATAATTGGGAGCTGATTCGAATTTGCAGGATACTGTTGTGTTAAGGTTACAGGCACCGCTGTGAAGTTGTTGTCATCATTTTCTTCCAAGAAGATGTTATTCTTGTCCACTTCCATGACGATGTAATAGTTGCCATTGCAGGTGTTTGGTGGAATGTT